>NZ_JAPFCE010000041.1:0-46429 GCF_026240895.1 Pseudomonas sp. DCB_AW | reverse complement strand
AGAGCCTGTCAAGCGTTTATTTTGAAGTTTTTCGCGAGAAACTCGTTTAGCTTCAAACACTTGACTCGCTGCGATCTCTCGTAGCGGGAGGCGAATCATACAGCGTTTAGAAGCGCTGTCAACCACCTTTTCAACCGCTGACGATCTTTCGATCGAAGCCCTTCAAACTTCGCCTTAACTATTTAACTCGTTGAATCTCAAGGAGTTTTTCGTTCCGACTACGCTGGAAGTGGGGCGCATTATAAGGGGATTCGAAAGCCCGTCAACCTTTAATTCCAAGAAACCTTAATAAAGCTGAAAAACAAAGCGGGGAGGCCTTCCGGCCTCCCCGCTTTTGTTCATGCTTTAAAGGCTAGGGAACGCAAACTGCGATGCCTCATGGCTGGCCCGCTGCGGCCAGCGCTGGGTGATCGCCTTGCGACGGGTATAGAAACGCACCCCATCCGGGCCATAAGCATGCAGGTCGCCGAACAGCGAACGCTTCCAACCGCCGAAGCTGTGGTACGCCACCGGCACCGGCAACGGCACGTTCACACCGACCATGCCCACTTCGATCTCGTCACAGAACAGGCGCGCCGCCTCGCCGTCACGGGTAAAGATGCAGGTGCCGTTGCCATATTCGTGATCGTTGATCAGCTGCATGGCCTGCTCCAGGCTGTTAACCCGGACCACGCACAGCACAGGGCCGAAGATCTCTTCTTTATAGATGCGCATCTGCGGGGTCACCTTGTCGAACAGGGTGCCACCCACGAAGTAGCCATCTTCATTCCCTGCAACGCGCAAGCCACGGCCATCCACCACCAGCTTGGCGCCAGCAGCCACACCGTCGTCGATGTAGCCCACCACCTTGTCGCGGGCAGCAGCGGTAACCAGCGGGCCCATGTCCAGGCCACACGAAGTACCGGCACCAATCTTCAGCGCCTTTATCTGCGGCTCCAGCTTGGCGATCAGTGCATCGGCAACCTGGTCACCCACGCACACCGCCACCGAAATCGCCATGCAGCGCTCACCGCACGAACCATAAGCTGCACCCATCAGCGCGCTGACAGCGTTGTCCAGGTCGGCATCGGGCATCAGCACGGCATGGTTCTTCGCACCGCCCAGCGCCTGTACGCGTTTGCCGCGCTTAGTGCCCTCGGCGTAGATGTACTCAGCAATCGGGGTCGAGCCGACAAAGCTCAGCGCTTTCACTTCCGGAGCCTCGATCAGCGCGTCCACAGCTTCCTTGTCGCCATGCACCACGTTAAGGATGCCTTTAGGCAGGCCGGCTTCCAGCAGCAGTTGGGCAATGTACAAGGTCGAGCTCGGGTCACGCTCGGACGGTTTCAGGATAAAGGCGTTACCGCAGGCAATGGCCAGCGGGTACATCCACAGCGGGACCATGGCCGGGAAGTTGAACGGGGTAATACCGGCGACCACACCCAGCGGCTGGAAGTCGGACCAGGCGTCGATGTTCGGGCCAACGTTACGGCTGTACTCGCCCTTGAGCACTTCAGGTGCCGCACAGGCGAATTCGACGTTCTCGATACCACGCTTCAGTTCGCCTGCAGCGTCTTCCAGGGTCTTGCCATGCTCTTCGCTGATCATCTGCGAGATGCGGGCTTCGTTCTGCTCCAGCAGTTGCTTGAAGCGGAACATCACCTGGGCACGTTTGGCCGGCGGCGTGTTGCGCCAGGCCGGGAAGGCAGCCTTGGCCGAATCGATGGCTTCCTGAACGGTCGCACGGCTGGCCAGTTCGACCTTGCGTACGGCCTGGCCAGTGGACGGGTTGAAGACATCGGCGGTGCGCTCACCCTTGGTAACCAGCTCGCCGTTGATCAGGTGTTGAACAATGCTCATGCAAAACTCCAGATAAAGAGGGGTGACACAAGCGCGTGATCACTTCACGCGCTTGCCATCAAAATCGCAACGATCAATCGATCTGGTTCAGGGTCTCGCCCACCGCGTCGAACAGGCGGTCCAGTTCCTGCGGCTGGGTATTGAAAGTAGGGCCAAACTGCAGGGTGTCGCCACCGAAGCGCACATAGAAGCCGGCCTTCCACAACTTCATCGCCACTTCATAAGGGCGCACGATCGCATCGCCGTCGCGGGCAGCAATCTGGATCGCGCCGGCCAGGCCATAGTTGCGGATATCGACGACGTTCTTCGTGCCTTTAACCCCGTGCAGCAGTTTCTCGAAGTGCGGCGACAGTTCGGCCGCAGCCTGCACCAGGCTTTCCTTCTGCAGCAGGTCCAGTGCGGCAATGCCGGCGGCACAGGCCACTGGGTGGGCCGAGTAGGTGTAGCCGTGAGGGAACTCCACCGCGTATTCCGGTGTTGGCTGGTTCATGAAGGTTTGATAGATCTCGGTGCTGGCAATGACCGCACCCATCGGGATGGCACCGTTGGTGACCTGCTTGGCGATGCACATCAGGTCTGGCGTCACGCCGAAGGCTTCAGCCCCGGTCATCGCGCCCATACGGCCGAAGCCGGTGATCACTTCGTCGAAGATCAGCAGGATGTTGTGCTGGGTGCAGATCTCGCGCAGGCGCTTGAGGTAGCCCTTCGGTGGCGGCAGAACACCCGCCGAGCCCGCCAGCGGTTCGACAATCACCGCGGCGATGTTCGAGGCGTCATGCAGCTCGATCAGCTTGAGCATTTCCTCGGCCAGGGCAATGCCGCCCTCCGCTGGCAAGCCCTTGGAGAACGCGTTCACCGGCAGCACGGTGTGAGGCAGGTGGTCGACGTCCAGCAGCTGGCCGAACATCTTGCGGTTACCGTTCACGCCACCCAAGCTGGTGCCGGCGATGTTCACGCCATGGTAGCCACGGGCACGGCCGATGATCTTGGTCTTGGTCGCCTGGCCTTTCAGGCGCCAGTACGCACGGACCATCTTCAGCGCGGTATCGGCGCACTCGGAGCCGGAGTTGGTATAGAAGACGTGGTTGAGATCGCCCGGGGTCAGCGCGGTGATCTTTTCAGCCAGCTGGAACGACAGCGGGTGGCCGAACTGGAAGGCCGGGGAGTAATCCAGGGTACCGACCTGACGGGCTACGGCCTCGGTGATTTCCTTACGGGTATGCCCGGCGCCGCAGGTCCACAAGCCAGACAGGGCGTCGAAGATCCTGCGCCCCTTGTCATCCACAAGGTAGTTACCTTCCGCCGCCACGATCAGGCGTGGGTCGCGATGGAAATTGCGGTTGGCGGTATAAGGCATCCAGTGGGCATCCAGCTTGAGCTGGCTGGCGATAGAAGTGGGAGCGGTTTCCGGCATGTTCATCGGCGGTTCCTCGAAAGACGATTAGGCAACGATGGATCTTGTTGCGGCTAAATTGGCACGGCGATAAAGTCTGAAAAAGCCTGCTTTTCTAATCTTCAGATAGGGCAACACTAAACTAATGAGCCGACGCCCCGACCCACTCGCCCAAGTCAGCGATTTTGACATTCGCCTGTTGAAGATCTACCGCAGCGTCGTCGAGTGCGGCGGCTTCTCGGCAGCCGAAAACGTGCTCGGGATCGGCCGCTCGGCCATCAGCCAACAGATGAACGACCTGGAGCAACGGCTCGGCCTGCGCCTGTGCCAACGTGGCCGAGCCGGTTTCTCACTGACCGAGGAAGGCCGCGAGGTCTACCATTCGGCCTTGCAGTTGCTCAGTGCCCTGGAAAGCTTCCGCACTGAGGTCAACGGGCTGCACCAGCACTTGCGTGGTGAGTTGAACATCGGCCTGACCGACAACCTGGTGACCTTGCCGCACATGCGCATCACCCACGCGCTTGCCGAGCTCAAGGACCGCGGCCCAGATGTGCGTATCAACATCCGCATGATCGCGCCCAGCCAAGTCGAGCACGGTGTCCTCGACGGCAGCCTGCATGTCGGCGTAGTGCCGCAGACCATCGCCCTTTCAGGCCTTGAATACCAACCGCTGTATAGCGAGCGTTCGCTGCTCTATTGCGCAGTAGGCCACCCGCTGTTCTATGCCGACGACCAACAGATAGACGACGACCGGCTCAACAGCCAAGAGGCCATCACCCCCACCTTCCGCTTGCCCGCCGATATCCAGGCCCACTACCAGGCGCTGCATTGCACGGCCAGCGCGTCGGACCGCGAAGGCATGGCATTCCTCATCCTGACGGGGCGCTACATCGGCTACCTGCCCGACCACTACGCCAGTTTCTGGGTGCAGCAAGGCCGGCTGCGTGCCCTCAAGCCCCGGCAGCGCTTCTATGACTTGAGCCTGAGCTGGGTGACGCGCAAAGGGCGGCGGCCGAACCTGGTGCTCGAGAGCTTCCTGGATAGCCTGGCTGCGACACGCTGATGCCTGTCTCTGACGCAAACGCTTGTCACTTCGGCGTAGGCAGGTAATCTTGTCCGACAGCCGCTGCCACTGACCCGTACGGAATCGTCCATGACCCTTGAAGTCCCAGCGCATCGCCTCTCCGCCTCGGGCAAGCCCGCCGGCCGCATCCGCCAGAAAAACGAACAGGCCATCATCCAGGCCGCCGAAGATGAATTCGCCCGCCATGGTTTCAAGGGCACCAGCATGAACACCATCGCGCTGAAGGCAGGGTTGCCCAAGGCCAACCTGCATTATTACTTCACCAACAAGCTGGGCCTGTACATTGCCGTGCTCAGCAACATCATCGAATTGTGGGACAGCACCTTCAACGCCTTGAGCGTCGAGGACGACCCGGGCGAGGCACTGAGCCAGTACATTCGGACCAAGATGGAGTTCTCGCGGCGCAACCCGCAAGCCTCGCGCATTTTCGCCATGGAAGTGATCAGCGGCGGCAATTGCCTGAACGAGTACTTCAGCGCCGACTACCGCGAGTGGTTCCGTGGCCGGGCTGCGGTGTTCCAGGCCTGGATCGAAGCAGGCAAGATGGACCCGGTCGACCCGGTGCACCTCATTTTCCTGCTCTGGGGCAGCACCCAGCACTATGCCGACTTCGCCACGCAGATCTGCCAGGTCACCGGCCGCAGCCGCCTGACCAAGCAAGACATGGAAGACGCGAGCAGCAACCTTATCCACATCATTCTCAAGGGGTGCGGCATCAAGCCGAGTGCCTGACAGCCATTTATGCCTTCTACCCTGCTCGACCTCTGCGAGTTTCGTGAAGAAATCCGCAAAAGCCGCTTCATCACCCTCGCCGGCCCAATCACCAGTGCTGCCGAGGCGATGAGCTTCATCGAACGCCACAGCGACCTGGCGGCCACCCACAACTGCTGGGCGTGGAAGCTTGGCGGGCAATACCGCAGCAATGATGACGGCGAACCGGGCGGCACCGCCGGGCGCCCTATTCTGGCCGCCATCGAAGCGCAAGACTGCGACCAGGTGGTGGTGCTGGTGATCCGCTGGTACGGCGGCATCCAGCTGGGTACCGGTGGCCTGGCCAGGGCCTATGGCGGTGGCGCCAACAAATGCCTGCAACAGGCGCCCAAGCGGGTGCTGGTGCAGCGCAGCGAATACACCTGCAGTTGCAGCTTCAGCGAACTGGCCTTGGTAAAGCTGCGCCTGGCGGACGTCGACGGCCTGGTGCTGGATGAACAGTTCACGGCCAATGGCGTTGACCTGCACATCGCGGTCGGTGAAGCCCACCTGGCCCCCTTGCGCCAGCAACTGGCCGACCTGAGCCGTGGGCGCATCCTGCTGGAAGCGCGCTGAATAACTGTTCGCACGCGCTGAACATTGCTCACAAGAACTGTGGGCCTGCCTGTGGATAAGCTTGGGGCACTCTCTTGCAGCCCATTGGTTTCAAGGCCCCCAGAGCTTTGATCATATTTTGATCACTATTTGATGACAGTCGCAAATAGCTGAAACCTCGAGAGTTATCCCCAAACCCTGGAAGTGTTACGCACTGGGCATTGCGCTCGGCTTGCACACAATAACTGTGGAACAGCCTGTGGATAACCCGTTAGCCAACAGGCGAAGCGCCCGTCTACAAGCGGCCTGGCGCCATTGATCATTTTTTGACCAGCTGCAGCGCAGGCACAGTTAGCGACTCTGCAGTATGCTCAAATACTTTTTCCTATACCGATAAAGGAATGTTCCTATGGCTAACTCAAGAACGGCCCTCATCATCGGCGCCTCACGCGGCCTTGGCCTGGGGCTGGTGCAACGCCTGCAAGAAGATGGCTGGAACGTCATCGCCACTGTGCGTGACCCGCAAAAGGCCGGCGCCCAGGCCAACGTTCCCGGTGTGCGCATCGAACAGCTGGAGATGAACGACACCGCTCAGCTCGATGGTTTGAAGCAACGCCTGCAAGGCGAAGTGTTCGACCTGGTATTCGTCAACGCGGGCGTCATGGGGCCGCTGCCACAAGACCTGGAAAGCGTCCGCAACCAGGACATCGGCGACCTGTTCATGACCAACGCCGTGGCCCCCATCCGCGTCGCCCGCCGCTTGGTTGGCCAGGTGCGCGAAGGCAGCGGCGTGCTGGCCTTCATGAGCTCGATCCTGGGCAGCGTGACAATCCCGGACGGCGGTGAGGTCTGCCTGTACAAAGCCAGCAAGGCGGCCCTGAACTCGATGATCAACAGCTTCGTCGTCGAACAACAGCGCCCAGGCCTCTGCGTGCTGGCCATGCACCCCGGCTGGGTAAAGACCGACATGGGCGGCGAAAATGCCGAGATCGACGTGCTGACCAGCACCCGCGGCATGCTCGAGCAGATCAAGGCGCAAAGCGGTAATGGCGGCCTGCGCTTCATCAACTACAAAGGTGAGCCGCTGATCTGGTGAATTGAAAGCCGCGTGGCGAGGCAGTAGACTCGATGCCTCGCCCCCGTGGCGGACCTGGATCAGCAGACAGGGCAACACTGAGCTGGCTAACCTGAACCCACTTTCAGAGGAGCCGGCACCATGCCTGCGACCCGCATCTGGTTGAAATCCCCCCTTGCCATCTTCACTGCCAACGGCGCCGACGCCCGTGGCGGGCTGGTCATCGAAGACGGCCGCATCACACAACTCCTGGCCCTTGGCGAAAGCCCCAGCCAACCGTGCGACCAAGTGTTCGATGCCCGCGAACATGTGGTAACCCCCGGCCTGATCAACACCCATCACCACTTCTACCAGACGCTGACCCGCGCCTGGGCACCGGTGGTCAACCAACCGCTGTTCCCCTGGCTGAAGACGCTGTACCCGGTATGGGCGCGCCTCACCCCCGCGAAGCTGGCGCTGGCCAGCCAGGTGGCACTGGCTGAACTGCTGCTGTCGGGCTGCACGACTGCGGCCGATCACCATTACCTGTTCCCGCAAGGCCTGGACAACGCCATCGACGTGCAAGTCGAAGTGGTGCGCAAGCTGGGCATGCGCGCGATGCTGACCCGCGGCTCCATGAGCCTTGGCGAAGACGACGGCGGCCTGCCACCCCAGCAAACGGTGCAACAGGGTGAAGTGATCCTGGCCGACAGCCAGCGGCTTATCCACAGCTACCACGAGCGCGGCGAAGGTGCGCAGATCCAGATTGCCCTGGCACCCTGCTCGCCCTTCTCGGTCACGCCCGAGATCATGCGGGCCAGTGCCACACTGGCCGAAGAGCTGGATGTGCGGCTGCACACGCACCTGGCAGAGACCCTTGATGAGGAAGACTTCTGCCTGCAGCGTTTCGGCCTGCGCACCGTGGACTACCTGGACAGCGTCGGCTGGCTCGGCCCACGCACTTGGCTGGCTCACGGCATCCACTTCAATGGCGACGAAATCGCCCGTCTGGGCGCGGCCGGCACCGGTATTTGCCACTGCCCGAGCTCGAACATGCGCCTGGCCTCGGGCATCTGCCCAACCGTCGACCTTGAAGCCGCCGGTACCCCCGTGGGCCTGGGCGTAGACGGTTCGGCCTCCAACGACGCCTCCAACATGATCCTCGAAGCCCGCCAAGCGCTGTACCTGCAGCGCTTGCGCTATGGCGCCGAGCAGATCACCCCAGAGCGTGCCCTGGGTTGGGCCACCCGCGGCTCGGCGCGCCTGCTGGGGCGCCAGGACATCGGCGAGCTGGCCGTCGGCATGCAAGCCGACCTGGCGTTGTTCAAGCTCGACGAACTGCGCTTCTCTGGCAGCCATGACCCGCTGTCGGCGCTGCTGCTGTGCGGCGCCGACCGCGCCGACCGAGTCATGGTCGGTGGCCAGTGGCGGGTCATCGATGGGCAAATCGAAGGCCTGGATATCCAGGGCCTGATCGCCGATCACCGCCAGGCGGCCGCGCAGCTCATCGCCGGTTGAGGCAACACAGGGCCTGGCCGGGCGCAATGCCTGGCCAGGCCCTGTAGAATGGCGGCAACCGTACCTGATCGAGATAACCAACTATGTATGACTGGTTGAACGCCCTGCCCAAGGCCGAACTGCACCTGCACCTGGAGGGTTCGTTGGAGCCCGAGCTGCTGTTTGCCCTGGCCGAGCGCAACAAGATCGCCCTGCCTTGGGACGATGTCGAAACCTTGCGAAGCGCCTACGCCTTCAACAACCTGCAGGAATTTCTCGACCTTTATTACCAAGGCGCGGATGTCTTGCGTACCGAGCAAGACTTCTACGACCTGACCTGGGCTTACCTGCAACGGTGCAAGGCGCAGAACGTCATCCACACCGAACCCTTCTTCGACCCGCAAACCCACACAGACCGCGGTATCCCCTTCGAGGTGGTGCTCAACGGCATCAACCAAGCGCTCAAGGATGGCCGGGACCAACTGGGCATCAGCAGTGGCTTGATCCTGAGCTTCCTGCGCCACCTCAGCGAAGACGAAGCGCACAAGACCTTGGACCAGGCACTGCCGTTCCGCGATGCCTTCATTGCCGTAGGCTTGGACAGCTCCGAAATGGGCCACCCGCCGAGCAAGTTCCAGCGTGTGTTCGACCGCGCCCGTAGCGAAGGCTTCGTCGCCGTTGCCCACGCCGGTGAAGAAGGCCCGCCCGAATACATCTGGGAAGCCCTGGACCTGCTGCACATCAAGCGTATCGACCACGGCGTACGCGCCATCGAAGACGAGCGCCTGATGCAACGTATCATCGACGAGCAGATCCCACTGACCGTCTGCCCGCTGTCGAACACCAAGCTCTGCGTGTTCGACCACATGAGCCAGCACAACATCCTGGACATGCTCGAGCGCGGGGTGAAGGTCACCGTCAACTCTGACGACCCGGCCTACTTCGGCGGCTACGTCACCGAAAACTTCCATGCCTTGCATACCCACCTGGGCATGACCGAAGACCAAGCGCGCCGCCTGGCGCAAAACAGCCTGGACGCGCGACTGGTCTGATCAGCCGTTGGCGTTGCGGTTACCCAACCTGCAACGTCTGCACGCGGGCAATGCGATTGATCTGCTGGATGCCCAGCGCCGAGATATGCAAAGCCCGCGTGTCCTCCGATTCGCGCATCCAACCCGACTGCAGAAACAGCCTGAACAAGGCCTGCCCCAGAACGCCGCCCAAGTGTGGCCCCTGGTTGTTCCAGTCAGTGCAACGGCAGATCACACACCCCCGTTGCTGGTGCGGCGCCAAGGCATCTATGTAGACGCCGACCAGCGCCAGTTCTGCCCGCCCTTGCTCACTGACCACCAATTGCCGGTCAGTGCCCTCCAACCAACCCGCCACCACCAGACGGTGATACAACTCCCCGGCCAGCTCGCCGCCGAGGTGGTCACCGCAGCGCCGCGCCCTGCGGATCGACATCGGCAACTGCAAGGCTGCCGCCTCGGGCTGGTCGTCTCTGGCGCTGCCCAACTGCACGCTGGCCAGTGCTTCCACCGCTGCCCCTACCTGCGGCGTGGCCAGGCGGAAGTAGCGTTTGCGGCCCCGCGCCTCGTGCCGCAGCAAACCCGCCGAAGACAGCAACGAGAGGTGGGCGCAGGCGGAAGATGAGGTCAGCCCGGTCATCATCGCGAGCTCGTTCGCCAGCCGTGGGGTGCCGTCGATCAGCGCCCACAACATGGCGCTGCGCTTGGGGTCGGCCATCAGGCTGGCGATCTGGCTGATACTGCTGACTGCGTTCATGTCCCTGTAACTCCCTGCACGTTTTTATATGGATGCAATGGCCAACCCTGGCACTGGGATCGCCTGCCTGACAGTCGCCGGCCCTGAGAGGGAAACCCTGCTCGCTGGCATCGGCGCTGGTCGCCAGTATAAGCCGCAGAAACCCCCTCACAGGGCGCTAGCCGCTTCAGCCCACCTGTCAGAAGTCCACTGGGTATACCTACCCATGAGAGATGATGTGTCTGTGCAGTGAGCCCGCCCAATACCCCGCAGTTGAGCAGTGCCCCAGCACTCAGCGGGACAGAGGCAGGTCATGAGCATTATTCGCCCAGCGCAGGTTCGGACGCGACCGACAAGCAGCTTCCTTAAATAGCGCAAACAAAAGCGAAGCTTCTACATGCCTCCAGGTATTACACCCGGAGCATGACGGTCAGGAGGGAAGAACAGGGGGGAAATGACCGTCAGTCAGACCACGGATGCCGGTCATGGCAGGCACAGGGCACAGCGCTACACTTCTTCCGCTCACACCCCATTGGAGGTATGCCGCGATGAAAATTGTCGTCAGTGCGTCGAGCCGCAACCCCGTTTGCCCTTGGCAGGTTCAGCTCGACCAACACGTGGTGAGTTTCCGCAGCGAGGCCGAGGCGCGTGCCTTCGTCGCCACATTGGAAACCCGCCTGCAGGCGCCTCACCCGCTTATGCGGGACGCCTGGCCTGCAAACGCCGGGTCAGCAGCGCGACACTGACCACCAGCGCCCCGCACAGGCTGATCACCAGTGTCATCGGCACCGCACTGCCATCGTGCAACAGCCCGACCAACGCCGCCGCGCCTGCGGCGACGCTGAATTGCAGGCAGCCCATCAGCGCCGAGGCGCTGCCTGCGCGTGCGCCCTGCCCGCTCATGGCGCAGGCCGACGCATTGGGGATGATGCAACCTAGGCTGGCGATACACACGAACAACGGCACCAACAGCGGCCACAACTGACTCGGCCGCAGTGCGGCGACGCCCAGCAATACCAAACCTGCAGCCAGGTACATCCACACAGCACGCACCAGCAGGAAGGCTGGGCCGCGCTTGGCCAGCAAACGGGCATTGACCTGCGCCACGAGGATAAAGCCCGCCGCGTTGGTGCCGAACAACCAGCCATAGTGCTCGGCAGGCACGCCATATAACTTGATGAAGACGAATGGCGACCCCGCGATGTAGGCAAACATACCGGCAATGGCAATACCACCGGTCAAGGCATGGCCAAGAAACACCCGGTCATTGAACAGGCGCAGGTACTGGCGCAGCGCCCCGGACAGTGGCTGGCGCGGCATGTCCGCCGGCAGGCTTTCCGGCAGGCCCAGGCTGACCGCCAGCAGGCAGGCCGCGCTGAACAGGCTCAGGGCGAGGAAGATCGACTGCCAGCCTGCCAGGTTCACCAACACCCCGCCAAGCATTGGCGCCAGGATCGGCGCCAGGCCCATCACCAGCATCAACTGCGAGAACACCTTGGCCGACGCCACCGGGTCGCACTTGTCACTGACGATCGCCCGCGACAGCACCATCCCGGCACAACCGCCCAGGGCCTGGACGAACCGCGCCAGGACCAGGGTGTCGAGGTTGGGGGCATAGGCACAGGCCAACGACGCCAGGGTAAACAACGCCACGCCAAACAACAGCGGCTTGCGCCGCCCGAAGCGGTCGGCCACCGGGCCATAGGCCAACTGGCCGATGGACAGGCCAAGGAAGTAGGCGGCCAAGGTGGCCTGGACGTGTTTTTCATCGGTGGCGAAAGCCTGCGCCATCGCCGGGAAGGCGGGCAGGTAAAAGTCGATCGCCAAAGGCCCGAACGCACTCAATGCGCCCAGGATGAGCACCATTCGCAGGTTCATCAGGAATCCATAGCAGGCTAAGCAAGTGCGTAAGTCTACCTGCTAAGGACTCGACCAGCATGAAAAGATTTGCAACAAAACCGGGGGCCTCATGCGCCCCCGGCGCAGGGCTTCACGCCAGCTCGGCCTGGTAGCCCTCGTCACGAATCGCGGTGAGGATCTGCTCCACCGCCATGGCACTCTGCACCCGCACCTGCTTGCCCGCCAGGTCGACCTCGACCTTGGCGTCGGCGTCCTGCCCCTGCACCGCACGGGTCACCGCTTTGACGCAATGGCCACAGGTCATGCCTTGTACATTGAACACTTGCATAGGGTTGCCTCCTTCAGGTTTTCACGCAGTTTCAAGCTTGCCATCGGGGCAAGGTCAAGCCCCTGCGCGCGTCCGGGCTGGAAATCCGCGCTCACGTCGGCCAAGCTGCGCCTTTGACGATCAGGCAAGCAGGAGATTCATCATGTTCAGGGCAGCATTGGGCGTCGTCGGGCTTTTGAGCGCGCTGGCTGCGGTGCCACCGGCCAACGCCGAAGGCAACTCGGACTACAGCGTACTGATCATTTCGCGGGAACGCCTGGAAGTAGCCACCAACTGCGAAATCGGCGTGTACCTCAACGATCAGCTCTCCGGGCGCGTATTCCAGGAGCAATCGACCGCCTTCAACCTGCCACCAGGCCTTGTGGATATACGCCTGCGCCTACTGCCAGGGCAGACCCCCGGTTGCGCCCCCGGTATCGAAGACCAGCGCAGCACACGTTTGAACCTGCAGGCGGGCCAGATCAACAAATACCGGATTGCCATGGGCCACAATGGGCTGGAATTGAAGCGCGCCGGCCTAGGCTATTGACCTTGCCTACGTGGCAAGGTTGATGCTGGAGGCCAATCCAAGGAGGACAGCCATGCCCGCATCCACCACCTTCGACCTGCCGATTTCCGGCATGACCTGCGCCAGCTGTGCTGGCCGGGTCGAGCGCGCCCTGCGCAAGGTCGACGGCGCTGAACAGGTCAGCGTCAACCTCGCCACCGAACAGGCCCGGGTCCAGGCCCCGGCCAGCAGCCTGCCGGCCTTGCTCGACGCCGTGCGTGAAGCCGGCTATGGCGTGCCCACCCGTACTGTCGAGTTGCAGATTGACGGCATGACCTGCGCCAGTTGCGTCGGCCGAGTCGAACGCGCACTCGGCAAACTGCCTGGGGTCGAGCAGGTCAGCGTTAACCTGGCCAGCGAACGCGCGCACCTCGAGGTGCTCGCGGCCCTCGACGACAGCCTGCTGATCGACGCCGTGCAAAAGGCCGGCTACAGCGCCAGCCTGCCGCACGCAGGCCACGATGATCAGCGCGATGCCCAGCGCCGCCTGCGCAACGAACGCCTGGCGGTCGGTGCCGCCTTGCTGCTGGCCCTGCCACTCGTCTTGCCCATGTTGGTTCAGCCCTTCGGCCTGCACTGGATGCTGCCCGCCTGGGCGCAGTTCCTGCTGGCTACGCCCGTACAGTTCATTCTCGGTGCACGCTTTTACGTGGCCGCCTATAAGGCCGTGCGTGCCGGCGCCGGCAACATGGACCTGCTGGTGGCCCTTGGCACCAGCGCCGGTTACGGCCTGAGCCTGTACCAATGGGCACAAGCCCCAGCCGGCATGGCCCCGCACCTGTATTTCGAAGCCTCGGCCGTGGTCATTGCCTTGGTCTTGCTGGGCAAGTACCTGGAGAGCCGCGCCAAGCGCCAGACCGCCAGCGCCATTCGGGCCCTTGAAGCACTGCGCCCCGAACGCGCGATGCGCGTGGTCGATGGCCGCGAAGAAGACGTGGCCATCGCCCAACTGCGTGTGGGTGACCTGGTCGTGGTCAAACCCGGCGAACGCTTCCCAGTCGATGGCGAAGTCGAGGAAGGCAGCAGCCATGCCGACGAGGCCTTGATCAGCGGCGAGAGCCTGCCAGTGCCCAAGCAGCCTGGCGATGCAGTCACCGGGGGCGCCATCAATGGTGAAGGGCGGCTGCTGGTGCGCACCCAGGCATTGGGTACCGAAACCGTGCTGGCCCGGATCATCCGCCTGGTCGAAGATGCCCAGGCGGCCAAGGCGCCCATCCAGAAGCTGGTGGACCGGGTCAGCCAGGTATTCGTCCCCGCCGTACTGGTGATCGCGCTGATCACGCTGATCGGCTGGTGGCTGGCCGGTGCCCCGCTGGAAACCGCGCTGATCAACGCGGTCGCCGTGTTGGTGATTGCCTGCCCCTGTGCACTCGGCCTGGCAACGCCAGCGGCGATCATGGCCGGCACCGGTGTCGCCGCCCGCCACGGCATCCTGATCAAGGACGCCGAAGCCCTGGAGCGTGCCCATGCGGTAAACCGGGTCGTGTTCGACAAGACCGGCACCCTGACGTCCGGCAGCCCACGCGTGGTCCACAGCCAGGCACTGGTCGGCACCACCGCCGACCTGCACCGCTTGGCCGGCGCCCTGCAGCGCGGCAGTGAGCACCCATTGGCCAAGGCCGTGCTGGAGGCGTGCGCCGAGCAGCAACTGGATGTGCCAACAGTCGTCGACAGCCAGTCGCTGACCGGGCGTGGCATCGCCGGGCGGGTTGATGGCCGTGACCTGGCCCTGGGCAATCGGCGTCTGCTCGAGGAGAGCACGCTGCAACCCGGCGGCCTGGCCGCCAAGGCCCACGCCTGGGAGGCTGAAGGGCGTACGCTGTCCTGGTTGATCGAGCGCGGCGCGCAACCTCGCGTGCTGGGCCTCTTCGCCTTCGGCGACAGCCTCAAGCCGGGCGCAAAGCAGGCTATCGATAGCCTGCACGCACAACACATCAGCAGCCACCTGCTGACTGGCGATAACCGCGGCAGCGCGAAGGTGGTTGCCGACGCCCTCGGGATCGACGACGTGCATGCCGAAGTGCTGCCTGCCGACAAGGCCGCCACCGTGACGGCACTGAAACAGGACGGCGTGGTGGCGATGGTTGGCGACGGCATCAACGATGCCCCGGCCCTTGCCGCTGCCGACATCGGTATCGCTATGGGCGGTGGCACCGACGTGGCCATGCAGGCCGCCGGCATCACCCTGATGCGCGGCGACCCACGCCTGGTACCCGCAGCCCTGGAGATCAGCCGCAAGACCTATGCGAAAATCCGCCAGAACCTGTTCTGGGCGTTCATCTATAACCTGGTCGGTATCCCCCTGGCCGCGCTGGGTTACCTCAACCCGGTACTCGCCGGCGCCGCCATGGCCCTGTCCAGCGTCAGCGTGGTCAGCAATGCGCTGTGGCTCAAGACCTGGAAACCCACCAGCAGCTCCCAGGAGGCCCCATGAACATCGGCCAGGCCGCCCGCCGCAGCGGGCTCAGCACCAAGATGATCCGCTACTACGAGTCCATCGGCCTGCTCAAGCCAGCCACCCGCAGTGACAGCGGCTACCGCCTTTACCAGCCAGAAGACCTGCACAGCCTGGCCTTCATCAAGCGCTCCCGCGACCTGGGCTTTTCTCTGGAAGAGGTCGGCAAGTTGCTGACCCTCTGGCAAGACCGTAAACGGGCCAGTGCCGACGTCAAGGCGCTGGCCATGCAACATATCGATGAGCTGAACCGGCGCATCGAAGAGCTGGTGAGCCTGCGCGATACCCTCGGCGACCTGGTCTCCCACTGCCAGGGAGACGAGCGGCCGGATTGTCCGATCCTGAAGGATTTGGCAAACGGAAACGTTGGCGGATGTTGCCGCTGAGGCTCGCCACGACGCTTTGGTATGCCATATTCGCCTAAACACGACCGAATCATCGCCTAGTGCGACATTCCCTAATAAATACGGGCATTTGCCTTCATCTAATCCCGGACGCTGCCGATGCAGTAACTACCTGCCTCGTGTGTCGACAACAAAAAAATTCCGGGAGCGTCGATGAGCATCAAACAGAAACTGACCTGGGCATTCGCGGTCATCGCCGGCTTGCCCATCGTCCTCGTGGCCACCTTGGTGGTCCTCAACCTGCGCGGCGAAGCCCGCGACGGATTCCTCGACAGCAGCAGCCGGGAAATTCGCCAGGTCAGCAACGCGATGAACATCTTCTTCCAGGGCATCAACCAGAACGTCGAATACCTGGCCTCGCAACCCATGATTGCGGCCACGGGCAACAACCTGAACAAGTTCATGAGCGCCAACCCATCGTATGAGCTGGGCGAGCAGGACAAGCAGGTGCTCGAGTTCTTCACCCGCCTGGCCGATTCCCACCCAGGCTACGCCTACCTTTCCTACGGTGTCAGCGACGGCGGCTATGTCGGCTGGCCCGCGGGGCAGAAGTTCGTCAACTACGACCCCCGCCCTCGCCCGTGGTACCAGTTGGCCATGGCCAACCCTGGCAAAACACTGCGTACCGGCGCCTATTACTGGGCCGCCGACGACGCCGTGCTGGTCAGCACCGTGCGCGCCGTGGCCAACCAGCTGGGTAACCCGGGTGGCGTGGTCAACATCGATGTGTCGCTCAAGGGCCTGACCCAGATCGTCCAGCAGATCAAGCTGGGTGAAAGCGGCTACCTGATGCTGGTGGAAAACAACGGCAACGTGATGGTCGACCCGCGAGACGCCAGCCACAACTTCAAGCAGCTGGGCAGCTTCGGTAACGGCTATGCCGACCTGGCCAAGGCAGGTAAAGGGCTGGTCGAAGTCGAGCTCAATGGCGTGCGCTACATGGCCAACATCTACCCCGACGAGCAACTGGGCTGGACCTTCATCGGCCTGATCGAGCAAAGCGAAGTGATGCAGACCACCACCCGCCTGACGTGGTTGATCGGCACCATCGCACTGGTGCTGGCCGCGCTGTTCGCCGTGGTCGGTGCGGCGTTCGCCAAGCTGATCGTGCGCCCGATCAACAGCGTCACCAGCGGCCTGGAAGACATCGCCCAAGGCGAAGGCGACCTGACCCGCAACCTGGAAGTGCGCGGGCGCGACGAAACCGCCCAACTGGCCAGCTGGTTCAACCAGTTCCTCGGCGCGATCCGCAGCCTGATCCAGCACATCGGCTCTGCCGCCAGCAAAATCCTCAGCACCTCCACCAGCTCGACCCGGGTGTCCAGCGACATGGCCGAGGCGGCCGGGCGCCAGCGCGAAGCTGTGGACATGGTCTCTACCGCCTTCCACGAAATGGTCGCCACCGCCAACGAAGTCGCCCGCTCTTGCAGCCAGGCGGCGCAGTCGGCCGACAGCGGCCAGCAGCAAGCCCGTGAAGGCCAGCAGCAGATCGATGCAGCCGTGAACAGCGTCGACCGCCTGAGCCAGGAGATCGAGCAATCGGCCCAGTCGATTCAGCAGCTGGAACGCGACAGCAACGCCATCCAGTCGATCCTCGGCACCATTCGCTCGATTGCCGAGCAGACCAACCTGCTGGCCCTCAATGCCGCGATCGAGGCCGCCCGCGCCGGTGAACAGGGCCGTGGCTTCGCCGTCGTCGCCGATGAAGTGCGGGCGCTGGCCAAGCGTACCGCCGACTCCACCGCCGAGATCGATGGCCTGCTGGGCAACCTGGCCAGCCGCACCGCCGAAGTTGCCGAACAGATGCACGCCAGCCTGGAAGTGTCGCAGCAGTCGGTCAGCCGCATCGGCCTGGCCCGCGACAGCTTTGGCCAGATCCGTGAGTCGGTGGACGTGATTCGCGACATGAACACGCAGATCGCCACGGCAGCGGAAGAGCAGCATCAGGTGGCCGAGGACATCAACCGGCACATCAGCCAGATCCATGGCGATGCGCAACTGGTGGCCGAACTGGCCCAGGCTGCGCGCCAAGACTCCGAAAGCCTGGCAGGGTTGTCCAACGAGCTGGATTCGCTGGTACGACGCTTCCGCACCTGACAGCGCAAGCGACCTGTAGGAGCAGCCTTGTGCTGCGAAGAGGCCGGTAAAAACAGCATAGATTTTCGCTGCAATCACTGGCCTCTTCGCAGCACGAGGCTGCTCCTACAGTTTCAGTTCCCCTGGCGTCGCCCCAAACAACTGCTTGAACGCCGCGATGTAAGCCGAAGTCGAGTCATACCCACACCCCAACGCGGCCTCCGTTACATTCTCCCCCGCCTCCAGCAACGCCAGCGATGACAGCAGCCGCATGCGCTGACGCCAGTTGCGAAAGCTCAACCCCGTCTCACGCTGAAACAGCCGCATCAGCGTCTTCTCCGAACACTCCAGTTGCAGCGCCCATTGCTGCAAGGTCTGGGCTGTATCCGGTGCCGCGATCAGGCCATTACACAACGCCAGCAACCCCGGATGACGCGGGAGGGGCAACGAGAACCCGACTTCCGGCAACGTGCGCAACTGGTCGAGCAGCACCGCGACCAATCGCGATTCGGCGCTGTCGGCTTCCGGGTAATCCGCCGGGAACAGGCAGAACTGCTTGATCAACTCCCGCGCCAGCGGCGTCACCTCCAGCACCCGGCAGTGTTCCGGCGCCCACGGGCAGGCATCGCGGCGCACGTACAGGCTGCGCATTTCGGCCTGCATCGACGTCACCACTTCGTGTTCGGCGTCCGCCGGGATCCACACACCCCACTGAGGGGGCGCGAAATAGCTGCCATCGCGGGTGTAGACGCCGAGAACGCCACTGATGGCGTAGGAAAACTGCACCCAGTCGTGCTGATGGCGAGTGGTCCAGGAGCCGGCCCCGAGGCTTTCGGCACGGGCATAAAGGGGCCTGGGCAGGTGGTCGAGCGCCGGGATAGCCCGGGGATGTCCGATGATCGGCATGGCAGTTTCTTGTAGTTCTGATCGGACAAGCCTACCAGTTGCGCGACATGACTGTGACACCTGCCCCGTCCTTCTTCGCGGGGGCCGCTACGCGGCCCCCCACCTGATCACCGTTCGACGATGACCGTCACCCCTTGCCCACCTGCCGCGCAAATCGATATCAACCCGCGGCCCTTACCCGCCGTGGCCAGCAGCTTCGCCAGGTGGGCCAATATTCGCCCACCGGTCGCGGCAAAGGGATGCCCCGCCGCCAGCGAACTGCCTTTGACGTTGAGCTTGCTACGGTCGATTGCCCCAAGCGGTGCGTCCAGCCCCAGGCGATCACGGCAGTAGTCCGCGTCCTCCCAGGCCTTGAGGGTGCACAACACCTGGGCGGCGAAGGCTTCGTGAATCTCGTAGTAGTCAAAATCCTGCAGGCTCAACCCATTGCGCGCCAACAGGCGCGGCACTGCGTACACCGGCGCCATCAACAACCCTTCACGGCCCGTGACGAAATCAACCGCTGCGGTCTCGCCGTCAACCAGGTAGGCCAGCACCGGAAGCCCCTGTGCCTGCGCCCATTCCTCCGTGCCCAACAGCACCAGCGATGCGCCATCGGTCAAAGGGGTGGAATTGCCTGCGGTAAGCGTGCCCTGGCCACTGCGGTCGAATGCCGGTTTGAGCTTGGCCAGTTGCTCCAAGGTCAGGTCCGGTCGCAGGTTGTTGTCACGGCTAAGCGCCAGGAAGGGCGTGAGCAGATCATCCTGCCAGCCTTCGGCATAGGAGGCCGCCAGCCGCTGATGGCTAAGCAAGGTCAGTGCATCCTGCTCGGCGCGGTCGATCCGCCAGGCCTGCGCCATGCGCTCGCAATGCTCGCCCATCGACAGGCCTGTGCGCGGCTCGCCATTGCGCGGCAACTCAGGCTTCAGGTGACCGGGGCGCAACTTCAGGAACGGCTTCAGCCGTTCACCCAGGCTTTTGCCGCGGTTGGCCTCCAGCAGTATGTGGCGCAACCCTTCGTTAACGGCAATCGGCGCATCGGAGGTGGTGTCGACACCGCCCGCGATGCCGCTGTCGATCTGCCCAAGGGCAATCTTGTTGGCCACCAGCAAGGCCGCCTCCAGCCCCGTGCCGCAGGCCTGCTGGATGTCGTAGGCCGGCGTGCGCGGCGACAAACGCGAACCGAGCACGCATTCGCGGGTCAGGTTCATGTCACGGGAGTGCTTCAGCACCGCGCCCGCCACCACTTCGCCCAGCTGCAGCCCATGCAAGCGGTAACGCTCGATCAGGCCCTCCAGGGCGACGGTCAGCATTGCCTGGTTGCTGGCGGTGGCGTAGGCACCATTGGAACGGGCGAACGGGATTCGGTTGCCGCCAATGATCGCGACCCGGCGAGGTGAACGCATGCGCATGTTCCTCCTGAAACAATTTAAACCGTACAGCCTAGGTGTTTTTACCGCATTCGAACGACCTTGCCACAAAGTTGGTCCACACTTTCAAGCTTGCCTTCAGGGAGACCCACTCATGAGCGATCGCTACCTCGGCTTTGCCAACTCCAACCTCGGCCGCCGCCTTGTGGATGCCCTTGGCCTGCCACACCCGGCCCCGCTGGAGCGCTGGCAGGCAGGCCGCCTGCGCCCGGTAGAGGGTGCTCTGGTACTGGGTGGCGGGCCACTGACGCGCCAGGTCGAGGCCATCGCCCCGCGCCTCACCGACGAACTCTACAGCTTCAATGCCGAAGGGTTACAGGCGCCGGCCTGGGTTGCAGGGCTTGGGCCGAAGCTCAAAGCCGTGGTGTTCGATGCCACTCACCTGTCCGACAGCGATGAATTGAAGCAGTTGCGCGAATTTTTCCAGCCGTTGCTGCGCAGCCTGGCGCCCTGCGCCCACGTGGTAATCCTCGGGCGCGCGCCAGAAGGCCTCGACGACCCACTGGCCAGTGTCACGCAACGGGCGCTCGAAGGGTTCAGCCGCTCGCTGGCCAAAGAGCTGCGCAACGGCGCGACCGCACAGTTGCTGTATATCGGCCAAGGTGCTGAAGACCAGTTGGAAGGTGCCCTGCGCTTCTTCCTTTCGCCCAAGAGCGCGTTCATTTCTGGCCAGGTGCTGCGCCTTGAAGCCTGCGCCAGCCAGGTCCAGGACTGGACGCGCCCGCTTGGCGGCCGACGCGCCTTGGTGACCGGCGCTGCACGCGGTATCGGCGCGGCGATTGCCGAAACCCTGGCGCGGGACGGCGCCGAGGTGCTGCTGCTGGATGTGCCGCAAGCCCGGCAAGACCTCGAAGCCCTCGCCGCGCGGCTGGGCGGCAAGGCACTGGCGCTGGACATCTGCGCCAATGACGCCGCAGCGCAGTTGCTCGAAGCGCTGCCCGGGGGTATCGACATCGTGGTGCACAACGCCGGCATCACCCGCGACAAGACCCTGGCCAACATGACCCCCGAATATTGGGATGCGGTGATGGCCGTGAACCTCAAGGCACCGCAGGTACTCACCCAGGCACTGTATGACGCAGGCGCGCTCGGCGAGAACGCACGCATCACGCTGCTGGCGTCGGTCAGCGGCATTGCCGGTAACCGCGGGCAGGCCAACTATGCGGCGAGCAAGGCCGGCTTGATCGGCTTCGCTCAGGCCTGGGCGGCTAAACTCGCAGCGCAGGGTGCCAGCATCAATGCCGTGGCCCCCGGTTTCATCGAAACGCACATGACCGCCGCCATGCCCATGGGGCTGCGCGAGGCCGGGCGCCGCTTGAGCTCACTGGGCCAAGGCGGGCGGCCACAAGACGTCGCCGAGGCCATTGCCTGGCTCAGCCAGCCAGGCTCCGGCGCGGTCAATGGCCAGGTGCTGCGGGTCTGTGGCCAAGCGCTGATGGGGGCCTGACCATGAGCCGACACTGGCACGACCTGCACGCCCCGGACTCACGCGCGAGCCTTTACCTGCGTGCGGCCAGCAAACGCAAGATCAGCGGCGACAAGCTGCCCGACGAAGGCCTGCGCTGCGTGATGCGGGTTCAGCCCGACAACCTGGCAGCCTACCGCCGACTCTGCCACTTCACCGACGATGGCCGCCTGCCCGCTACTTATCCCCATGTGATGGCCTTCCCCCTGCAATTGCAGCTGCTGACGGCGCACAGCTTCCCCTTCCCCTTGCTCGGGCTGGTGCATCTGCAAAACCGCATCGAGGTGTTGCGGCCACTGGGCGGCATCGATGCATTACGTTTCGCCGTCTACGCCGACAACCTGCAACCCCACGCCAAGGGCGCCACCTTCGACCTCATTACAGAAGCCGAAGATGGCCTGGGCCTGCTCTGGCGCGAATGCAGTCGCACGCTGGTACGCGGGTTACGCTTGGAGGGCCAGGCGAGCGAGCAAGCAGACAGCGCGCCTGAATCGCTGGCAGAGGCAAGCCGCTGGTATGCCGACAGCGATATCGGCCGGCGTTACGCCAAGGTTTGCGGCGACTACAACCCGATTCACCTGAGCGCCGCCAGTGCGCGACTGTTTGGGTTCCCCAAGGCCATTGCCCATGGCATGTGGAGCAAAGCCATGGCACTGGCGGCCCTGCGCGGGCACCTGCCGAACAGCGGCTACAGCTTCGAGGTGGAGTTCCGCAAACCGGTGCGATTGCCATCCGAGGTGGTGCTTAGTGCCAGCGAAGCCGGGCCAGAAGGTGAACTACGGCTGGATGGGCAGGGTGAGTTGCTGCACATGGTTGGCCGTTGGGGTGGCCTGTAGGCGCACGCCTCTTGCTTTGCATCGGGCCTGCGCCGAAGCTATGCGGCATTAGGAGACCCCCGATGAACCTGCAAGAACTCACCGAACGCCTGCACCGGATCCGCGACAACAACGATTGGCGCGGCTTCCACAGCCCGAAAAACCTGGCCATGGCCGCCAGCGTTGAAATGGCCGAACTGGTCGAAATCTTCCAGTGGCTGAGCGAGGACCAATCCCGCCAACTGCCTGCCGACACACTCGCCCACGCCGGCCAAGAGGTGGGCGATGTGGTGCTCTATCTGTTGCTGCTGTGCAGCGAGCTGGGCCTGGACATGGACCAGGTGGTAAGGGCCAAGCTGGCCGACAGTGAAAGGCGCTTCGCCCGATGAACGACCGTCACTTCGATGAACTGGCCACCCGCTTCGCCGAGAAAATCTACGGCGGTGCCAAGGGCGCCATTCGCCTGGCCGTGCTGCAGGCCGACCTGGCCGAAACCTTGCCCGATCGCCCACTGCGCATACTCGACATCGGTGCAGGCCTGGGCCACATGGCCTTGTGGCTGGCACAACGCGGCCATCACCTGACCCTCGCCGAGCCCGCCGCGCCTATGCTCGACGGTGCCCGCGCGCGCTTTGCCGAGGCAGGCCAGACGGCCACCTTCATCCAGGCGCCGTGGCAGGACCTGCTGGGCCAGCTGACCGAACCTTACGACCTGGTGCTGTGCCACGCCGTGCTCGAATGGCTGGCCGAACCAGAAAGCATCCTGCCCGTGCTGCACCAGCTCACCGCGCCCAGCGGGTGGCTTTCGCTGGCGTTCTACAACCGCGACGCACTGGTCTATCGCAACCTGCTCAAGGGCCATTTCCGCAAACTGCGCAGCAACCGCCTGGAAGGTGAAAAGCAGAGCCTGACCCCGCAGAAACCCCTTGATCCGCGTGAGCTCAAGGCGCAACTTGATCCTATGTGGCAGGTCGAAAGCGAGAGTGGCGTCAGGGTGTTCCACGACTACATGCCCAAGGAGTTCCAAGCCAAGGCCGAAATGCTCGACCTGCTGGAAATGGAACTGGCCCACCGCCGACACCCAAGCTTTGCCGGGCTCGGTCGCTACCTTCACTGGATCTGCCGCCCCCGCTGACCCCGCCCGCCGGGAGGAATACATGCCGTACCGTCTGTTGTGCCTGGCCCTGCTGCCCCTTGCCCTGGCTGCCTGCCAGGGCAGCAACCCGTATGTCGCCAGTAGCCGCCCCTTACCGCCCGCCCCTGCGCAGGCGGCCACCACCTTCGATGCCAGTGCCTACCCGGCACCCGCCCGCGACTACGGGCACTACCGCAGCTGGAGCTGGCGTGACGGCCAGTTGCCCAGCGGCACAGCCAATGCCGACCCGGCACAACTGGCCGATGCCATCAGCGGCGCGCTCGACCAGCATGGCCTGCGCCCTGCCCGGGGCAGCGCCGGCGATTTGCTGGTAAGCGCCGACATGCGCCTGGAAAAACGCCTGCGCCAAGTACGTGACTACGACACCTACGACCCCTACTACGGCCCCTACCCCTACGGCAGTGTGGGTTACGGTGGCTACCGCAACGGCTACGGTGCCTATGCCAGCACGCCGATCGTGCGCACCTACGAGGTGGAGGTGATGGTGGTACGCATCGACCTGTACGACGCTCGCAGCGGCCAGCCGGTGTGGAGCGCCAGTGCTGAAAGCAACAGCGACAAGGACTCGCCGCGTGATCGCGAAAGCGCCTTGCGTGATTCGGTGCACAAGGCGCTCAGCGGCTATCCTCCCAGTTAACGTTTAACGGAGAACCATCATGTTGCGCCGTCTCGTTCTACTGTCATTCGCGCTGGTGCTCACGGCCTGCTCGAGCAACAACGTCCAGCAGGATTTCGACGCCAGCCGCGATTTTGCCGCCTACCGCAACTGGGCGTGGCAGGAACCCGGCTTGCAATACCGCCCGGACGACCCTCGCATCAAAAGCGACCTGACCGAGCAGCGCATTCGCCAGGCCGTGGCCGACCAGCTCGACCAACGCGGCCTGCGCCCGGCACAGGGCAATGCGCGGCCTGACCTGAAAGTGCGCGCCTACCTCATCGTCGAGCAGCGTCAGCAGCAGATCACTACCAACTATGGCGGTGGCTGGGGTGGTTACTGGGGTGGCTACTGGGGCGGGCCGATGTACAACGAAACCCGCAGCGTCGACTACAAGGTCGCCACCATCCAGGTCGACATGTTCGATGGGCGGGACGACAAGCTGGTCTGGCGTGGCAGTGCTGAACAGATCATGAACAATTACCCGCCAAGCCCGGAAGAACGTAACAACGCGATCCAGAATACGGTGACCAATGTGCTGAGCAACTACCCACCCGGCAGCAAGAAGTAATGCGCCGAGGCCCATCGTCGGCTTGCCGGCGATGGGCCAACACAAGCCCCGTCAGCTGCGACATCTTCTGACCCCGTCACGCCTTTTTCCCTTCCCGCCGCGCCCGCTTGCAACTTCGCGTCTACCCTGAATTCAAGGAAACCTGACTGACCGGGTAGAAGTGTTCAACAATTAGGGAAGGCGACCTGCCAATGCAAAGCATTGTTCTTCTGATGTGGCTTGCCTTGTGCTCCGAACAGGATGTGCGTCAACGGCAGATCTCCAACGCGCTGACCCTGGGCGTCGCGGCCTGCGCCCTGGCCTGGCTGTTCGCCACCGGCCACAGCTGGATCGGTGCCGACGCCAGCGACGCCGGTTGGGCGTTGGCCATCGTCATGCTGCTGACGTTACCCGGCTACATGCTCGGGCGTTTCGGCGCCGACGACGTCAAATTGATGGGCGCCCTGGCGCTCGCCACCAGTCCTCAATATGTGCTCGGCACCTTCATTGGTGCGGGTATCACAGTCGTGCTCTGGCTGCTGTCGCGTCGCCGCCTGTGGACCTTGCTCAACCCTAAGGTCAAGAAGCGCTTGCAGGCCCTGACGGAGCAAATGGGCGACAAACAGGCCTTCGTACCGTACGTCCTGGCGGGCTTTATGCTGACAGCGGTATGGATCCAATAATCATCCCTGTTGTCCTATAACTTGTACGGACCTTGTACAGAATCGCCAAGTGCGACTACTTTTAAGCTGCCGGAGTGTCTAGCCCGGGAGCAGGGCCGATTACGAACAGGGAGTTGATCGTGAACAAGCCGTCCAGTGAAGTGAAGGTGCTGGTGGTCGATGACCAGCCATTGATCGTCGAACAACTGTGTGAATACCTCGAAAGCCAGGGCCACGTGTGCGTCCCAGCCCATTCCACCGCCCAAGCCATCGAACGCTACTCGGCCGACCCGAAGATTGGCCTGGTGCTGTGCGACCTGCACATGCCCGAGCGTGATGGCATCGACCTGGTCCGCGCCTTGAAGGAGCTGGCCGGCAACAAGCGCATGTTCGAAGCCATCATGCTTACCGGTCGTGCCGACAAGCAGGACGTGATCCGCGCCTTGCGCGCGGGCTTTGTCGACTATTACCAAAAACCGGTAGATTTTGACGAACTGCTCGAAGGCTTACGCCGTCAGGAAGCGACGCTGTTGGAGCGTCAGCGCAACATGAAAGACCTCGGTGGCCTCAACCAGCGCCTGCAGGACCTAGCAGAGTCGGTCGACGAGCTCTACCACGACCTGGAAAAGGCCCGCGGCCAAGGCGTGCACCGCCGTGCCAGCGATGTTGAAGAAAGTGAAAACGAGCTGCCCGCCGTCTTCGAGAAGCTGTCGCCGCGTCAACTGGAAGTGGCCCGCCTGGTGAGCAAAGGCAAGACCAATTACCAAATTGCCTGTGAACTGGGCATTACCGAGAACACCGTGAAACTCTACGTTTCCCAGGTGCTGCGCCTGACCCACATGCACAACCGCACGCAGCTGGCGCTCGCACTGACGCCGAGTTCTTCACCGGTGCATCAGCGCTTTACCGCTCATTGAAATACTGGCCTGTCAGCGGCATCCGATTTGCCGTTGATAGGCCATCAGCCCCACGCCTCATTCCATCTGGTAGGTAAGGCTTAGCGTCACGCGTGGCCCGCGGCTCAGGGTATCCAGGGCAACATCGGCCAAGGGCTTCGCGACCTCCACCGCCAAATTGAAGTAGCGCCCATCCCCCAACCGCAGCCCCAGCGCAGCGGACGCCATGTGGGCATCCTCGACATTGCTGCGGTTGTACCAGGCCTGGGCAGCATCGAGTACCGCATAGGGTTGCAGCACCTTCAGCCAGTTGCCGTTGTGCCGAACACTGTAGCCAAGCTCATACGCCATACCCCAACCCTTATCGCCCGCTGCCTGGTCGCGTGGATAACCGCGGCCGAAAGTTTGCCCGCCAAACACCGCCCGCTCGCTGTCGGTCAGTGTGTCGTCGCTCCAGTACAAGGCACCAGACGCCACCCCCTGCCAATCATTGAACAACACATCGCTCTGCAAACCCGAGAGGCGAAAACGCAGAAAGTCCAGGTCATAGTCGGCATCGCTGCGCGCCCCCAGATAATCAAGGCCTTGATAGACGCCGGCACTGACGATACGCAAGCGGCGACCGTCGGCCTTGCGCCAATTGCCTTCAAATGACACCGCGCGTACGTAGCTGTCGTACTCGTGTGACGGCGACAGCCCCGCAGGCCGATCTTCGAGGTGCTCACTGATCGCGTAGAAGCACCCCGCCACCGTCATCCACTCATCGGCCTTGACGATCAGCGGCTGGCCAAGGCCAACCGAATAACGCTCGCTTTCACGCTGCTGAGTCAAATCGCTACCGTCCTCCAGCCGAATTCGGGTGCCCGGCGTGCTGCGATAGCGCGAAGCAGACACCAGCAACTGGCTGCCTTCAGCATCCAGGTACTGGCTGTAGTCCAACCGCTGGTAATGCGCCTGGTCATCACCGGGCGGCAACAACACGCTTGCCTGAAACTGCTCGGCATAGCGGGTCTGGGCGTTGCTGGTGACGGTGAACAGCGCCTGGGCGTCCTCACGGCTGCCATCGCTTACGGTAACGCCAGCGGCGAACGGCGTACGCCGCGCGTGGACCGTCAGCTGAGCGGCGCCCTCAGGCGACTGCGCCGCAGCCAATTCAGCGTCCACCACCACGCCGGGGAGGCGCTCGGCCAGGCCCATATAACGATCGAGCGTTTGCCGCGTCAGCGGGCGTTCCGCCTGCAAGCGCTGCAGCAACTGCTGCAGGTAGGTGCGGGCCGAGCCGATGTCACCTTCCAGCCGGTACCCGTGGATATAGCCCTCGACCAAAACCACCTCAACACGGCCGTCAGCGACATCCTGCGGCGGGAGGTAAGCGTACGACAGCAGGTAGCCTTCCTGCCGGTAACGTTGAGTAAGGCGCGCGGTGAACTGCTGCAACTCGCCCAGCGTGGTTTCACGCCCGATCAACGGCTGGTAGTGGTCACGCAGGTCACTCAAGGGGAAAACCGTCCCCCCTTCGAAGCGCACCTTGTGCAACACCAGGCGGGTCTCCAGCGGCGCCCAGCCTGCCGCGCTGGCGTTCGGCAGCGCCAGCTGCAGGCGTGGGGCAAGTGGGCGGTAGGTGTCCAGCGGCAGGTTGGCGGCGGGCAGGCGACGCTCGTTTTCGTGGCTGTCGAGAAAGCCCGGCAACGGCTCTGCGCGGGCCATCAAGGCCAAGGGCAGCAACAAAAGAGGTATGACCAGAGGACGCATAGGACGCTCCATGATCCCTCGTGTACCGGGGCGCCAGCCGGTCACACCCGTCTTGTGCAAAGCGTAGGTGCTGGCCCGGCAATCGTCGAACGGCTACTCGCTGACCTGAAACGCCACCCGCGCGGTCTCGCCACTTTCATCCAGCGCGCTGAGCTCGATCTGCCCAGGCCGTTCGAATCGTACCAGCAGGCTGTCCTGGCCTTGGGTCTCGCCCAACGGCTGACCGTTGAGGAACCACCAGCGCCGCCCGCCGCCGCCCAAGGCGGAAACGTGCAATTGCAGCGGTTCGCTGCTGGTTGCCGGACGGCGCAGGTTGTCCCCCGGGCGCACGCCGACAATCGACAGCGGGGGTGCGCTGGCGGGCGCCTGCGGTGGGCAGGCCGGGTCTACTGCCGGCAGGCGCGCTGCACGCCGTTCGACCCTGGGCAGCCAAGGCTCCAGCGGGGCGGGCCAGAGCGCGATGTCGCGTACCTTGGCCCCCGGGCAACTGCCGTCGACCCGCAGCCCTTGCGCATTGACCCAGACGCGCTCACGCAGGCCCAGCCCGAGCGGCTGATCGGCCGCCTGCAAGGTCGGCGGTGTGGTGCCGTCGAGGGTCCAGGCAAAGCGCTGGCGGCGGCAGTTGGGGTCTTGCCGATTCATCGGCTGGCCCAGCGGCCAGCAGATGGCTGCCACGCCGATGGTAGCGGGCACCTGCTCGACCGGCACGCTGATACCGCGCTGGGCATCGCGGTTGCTTAGCAGGTCATGCACCTGAAGCATCAACGGCGCCGCCGAGGCCAGGCCGAACTGCCCGGGTACCGGTGTGCCGTCGGGGCGGCCGATCCATACACCAATCAAGTAGCGCGGGCCGACCCCAATCGACCAGGCGTCACGAAAGCCATAGCTGGTACCGGTCTTCCAGGCCAGTTGCGGGCGCTGCACCAGTTCGGCGTGCGGGTCGCGGTCGGGGCGTGCCTGGCCGCTCAGAATACGCCGGATAATCCACGCCGCCCCTGGCGACAGCAGGCGTCGCTCTACCAGCGGGTCCTGCGGCTGCAGGCGGATGCGCGCACTGTTGCCGGCCCGGGCCAGCGCCGCATAACCGCCGACCAGGTCTTCCAGGCGGCTGCCCGCACCCCCGAGGATCAACGACAAGTTGGGCTCGGCCAAGGGCGGCAGCATCAGCGGCATGCCGGCCATGCGCAATTGCGCGGCGAAGCGTTTCGGGCCATACGCTTCCAGCAACTGAACGGCCGGCAGGTTGAGCGACAGCGCCAGTGCCGAGCTGGCCGACACCGGCCCGCTGAACCCCATCGAGAAGTTGCCGGGCCGATAGTCGCCGTAGCGCCTGGGCACATCCTGCAGCAGCGATTCGGAGTGGATCAGGCCGTCATCCAAGGCCATGCCGTAGAGGAAGGGTTTGAGCGTGGAACCGGGCGAGCGCAATGAGCGCACCATGTCGACGTGGCCGAAGCGGCGTGCGTCGCTAAGGTCGATCGAACCCAGGTAGGCGCGCACTGCCATGGTCTGCGCCTCGACCACCAGGATCGCCGCCGACGTGCGCTCCGGCAGGCGTGCGCGCCAGCCCAGCAGCAGGTCTTCGAGGCGCCTTTGCAAGGCTGCGTCTAGGGTGGTGCGAATCAGCGGCGGGCTATTCGCCGTGTTCAGCCGCCGCGCCAGCAACGGTGCCAGGGCCGGCTCCTGACGCGGCGCCAGCAGCAAGGGCTCCTCGGCAGCTTCCTTCAGCTGCTGGGCAGGCCATACTTGGTATTCCTCCAGGCGCTGCAGCACTTTGTCGCGCGCACGCTGGGCACGCTCGGGGTGGCGGTCCGGGCGCAAGCGGCTGGGTGCCTGGGGCAGCACCGCAAGCAGCGCCGCCTCGGCAGGTGTCAGGTGTTTGGGCGATTTGCCCAAGTACGCCCAGCTGGCCGCTGCCACGCCCTGCAGGGTGCCGCCAAAGGGTGCACGGTCGAGGTAGATCTGCAGGATTTCGCGCTTCGACAGGTGCCACTCCAGCTGCGCTGTACGCCATAACTGGCGCAGCTTGCCGGCCAGCGTCCGGTCATGCGGATCGAGCAGGCGCGCCACCTGCATCGACAACGTACTGCCCCCCGACACCACGCGCCCTCCGCGCAGGTTCAGCCAGGCCGCACGGGCCAGGGCCAGCGGGTTGACCCCAGGGTGGCGATAGAACCAGCGGTCCTCGTAGGTCAGCAACGCCTGCAGGTACAACGGCGAGACCTCTTCCGGGCTGACCGGGTAGCGCCACACGCCATCGGCGTCGGCAAAGCGCCACAACGGCGTGCCGTCTTCGGCCAGCACCACCCGCGCCAGGTCGTCGCCGGGCATGGGCAACGGCCAGATACGGTCGGCCAGCCATACCAGGCCCACAGCCAGGACCAGGGTGATGGCGCTACCACGCACAATCCTGCCCGCACGCGTGCGCGGCCGCGCTAAGCTTGGCATCGGGAACCGACTTGGCCAACTGATGGCCAAAGGCTTGGGAACGGCAACCTCGCCGGTGTGTTGATCAGGAAGCAACTATGCATGTAGAAGATTTTTTCGGGTGGCTGGGCCACGCACTCGGGTCGTTGATCCGCTTTATCGTCGACGCATTGAGCGGGCTGTTCAACCTGCTGGCCAATGCCGGCGGCAATTTCATCGATGGCCTGGCACGCACCCTGGGCATGGACACCTCGCTGGTCAGCATCCTTGCCCTGGTCGTCGGCCTGATGCTGCTGTACTCGGCAATCCGCGCCTTCATGCGCGCTTCGATCATCCTCGGGATCATCTGGTTGGTGCTGGGGTTGTGGGTGATGAGCTGGGTGATTCACTAAAGGCCATCGCCGCACCTCGCAGTGTGTGCTCGCTGTGTGTAGGAGCGGCCTTGCGTCGCGAAAGGGCTGCATAGCAGCCCCAGGATTTCGGCGTCACCCTTGATAATGCTGGGGCCGCTTTGCGGCCCTTTCGCGACGCAAGGCCGCTCCTACACCTGCCCGAGCACACATTAGCAAAGCCTCGAGCGCAGGCTTTTAACGGGCTTTGACGGTCATCTCGCCTTGCCCATCGCCCACTGCCTGCAGGTTCGGGCGGTACATCGACTCGACCTGCGGCGGCGGCACACGGTAGGTGCCCGGGGTTACTGCCCGCGCCAGGTACAGCAGGTGCGTGGTGCCATAGCTGTCCAGCTTGAGCGCTGCGACGTAACGGTCATCGCGGTACTCCTGGTGCAGCACGCTGGCGTTCTGCATCGACTCACGCCACTCTTTCACGGCACTGCTGGCATTCTCCAGGCTGGCCGCACTCTGTGCCAGGTTCTGGTTTTCCAGCTCAAGCCCCGCTGGCAGCAAATCCACTACCAGCGCATCCGGCACACGGTCTTCAGCCTTGAGGGCCAGGTGCACCAGCACCAGGTCGCCGCTGCGCAGGTTGTGCAGGTCCAACGCCTGGCCATTCATGCCCAGGTACTCACGACGAATCTGCAGACCATTGCCACCGGCTGCCGGCGCCTGGCGCGGGTAGCCAGACAGCGTCAGCTGCTGGTAAAGCGTCTCGCTGCCTTCGTTTTGCACCGTCAGCGGCGACGCCAGCAGCGGGCCTTCGAGCTTGAGGCCGGTTTCGGCATTGTTGAACTCGCGGATCTCGCCCGCGCTGTCCAGACGCGCCTGCCACTTGCCTTCCGGCTTGCCGAGCAAACCACGGCCAGCGAGGAACAACGCGTTACGTTCCTGAGTCGACAGCCAGCGGTTGGCCGCCAACTCGTCCGACAGTGCGAACAGGCGTTGGTCGACCTGCTTGCTGGCCAGGTTGCTCTCCTGCAACAGCGCCAGAATCAGCGCCTGGTCACGCAGGCTGCTGCCGTAGTCAGCCATCCAGCCTTTGCTGCGGCCAATACCCAGGCCGGCTTGCAGGGCCTGCTCGGAACGCGGCTTGTCGCCCATCTTCTCCAGCGCTACCGCCAGCTGCACCAGCGGCAAGCCGGAGCGGGCGTCGGCACGGCGTTCGAACAACCCGCGCAAGGCACCCAACGGCGCCTGCTGGCTGCGCGACAGAACCAGGGCAGCATAAGCCTGCACGGCGAAGCGGGTATGGTCAGCGTTCTCGCTGTAGTCGACCTCGATCAGGTTGCGTTCCTGCAAGTAGCGCAGCAAGCGCTCGTTGGCCTTCTTCAGCGCCTCGGCGGGCACGCCGTAGCCCTGGTCACGGGCGCGCAGCAGGAAGTCGGTGACGTAGGCGGTCAACCAGTACTCTTCTTCACTGTCCGAACTCCACAGGCCGAAGCTGCCGTTGTACCGCTGCATGCCCAGCAGGTGCTCGATGCCCATTTCGATCTTGCGCTTGCGCACGTCGGCCGGTTCGCCCTTGATCCCCAAGCGTTTGAGGCTTTCGGCATCGGCGTAGAGCGACGGATAAAGGCCGCTGGTGGTCTGCTCCAGGCACCCATAGGGGTAAGCTTCGAGGGCACGAATCTGTTCGGCCAGGTTCAGCGGCGGCCGGCTCGACAAGACCAGGCTGGCTTCAAGGCCCGCCGGTTCGAAGGCAGCCAGGTCCGCCTCGGGCAACGCCCATGGCTGGTCCTTCAAGGCAACCCGGTAGTGCTTGAGCATCGCCGGATAAGCCGGGCGCACACCCAAGGTCCACTCACGCTCGAAGGCAGTGGCCGGCTCGTTTGGCAGTTGCAGGCCATTGACCCGCACGCGCACCTTGCCCTGCCCCAGGCCACCTTGGGCCTGCACCGGAATCATCAGCGTGCGGCGTTGGCCTTCGTCCAGCGCGACGCTTTGCACCGCGCTCGCCGCCAGGCTCAACTGGCCTTCGGTGCTGATCTCGACATTCAATTGCTGGGCGCGGCCCGACAGGTTGGCCAGGTCCAGCGCCAGGCTGGTGCGGTCGCCACCGGCCAGGAAGCGCGGTGCCGAAAGCTCGGCGATCAGCGGCGCAGCCACCACCGTCTTGCCCTCGGCCACGCCGAAATGATCCTCGGTCCAGGCCTGCGCCATCAGCCGCAGTTCGCCATTGAAGTCGGGGATGTCGACGGTGGCCTGGCCCTCGCCCTTCTCGTCCAGGGTCACCGGCAGGCTCTGCTGCGCGACGATGGTCACCGTGGTATTGGGGCGCTTGCCACCCTTGGCCATGGCCGCGTCACCGCCAAAGGCCAGGCTGGCAAGGCGGCCCTGGCCGGCCTCGATCAACTGGCCGTAGATGTCCAACTGGTCGGCGCCATACGCTTTGCGGCCGAACAGGCTGGTGAAGGGGTCGGGGGTCTTGAAGTCGGTGATGTTGAGGATGCCGACATCAACTGCCGACAGCAGTACATGCACCTGCTGCCCCGCAGCCGCTGGGCTGCCATCGGCATTGGCCACCTTGAACTTGACTGTCAACGGCTGCTTGGGCCGCATCTTCTCCGGCGCCTGCAAGCTGACCGCCAGCTTACGCTCGGCCCGGTCGAGTGGCAGGTGCAGCACGCCCACCGCGCGTTTCGGTGTGGCATTGGCCTTGCGCTCGCCGGGGCGAATCACCAGGGCGCTGATATACAGGTCGTGGCGTGCCCACTTCTTGTCCAGTTGCACGTCGAAGGTCTTGCCTTCGGCCGGCACCTCGATCTCTTGCCACCACAACGGGCCATCGCTGGACTCGATCATCAGGTAGCCGCTGCCGGCGGCAGGCGGGGTCACCGTGACTTTGGCGGTGGCGCCATCGGCGTAGGACGGTTTGTCCAGGGCCAGCTTGACCTGGTCCGGGCGTACTGCGCCGCCTTCGGCGTTGTCCTGGGCGCGATAGCCCGCCCAGAAGCGCTCGCTGGACACCAGGCCAGTCTCTGGGTCTTCGACCTCGACCCGGTAAGGGCCCCACTCGACCTGGAACGACAACTTGGCGGTCGAGCCGGCCTTGACGCTGACGGTCTCTTCGCTCTGGGTGAGGAATTTCTCGTTGTAGTTGTAGCTCCAGCCGTCGCTCTGCGAGTAGTTCCAGTAGTAGTCACGGCGCTCGCGAATCAAGCGCACCTTGAGGTCGTTGGCCGCAAGCTTCTTGCCATCACGGTCGGCCACCAGGAACTCGAATTCCACCGGGCCGTCACTGTCGGTTTCCTCGCCTTCGAACAGGCCGCGCAGGCCCGGCAAGCGTTCGGCAGGCCAGATCGGCTGTTCCAGGCGACGGGTGATCGGCCGGCCACCAGACTCCTGCAGGCTGGCCTGCACGGTCAGTTGCAGTGGCGAGCGGGCTTCGGCCCAGCGGCTTTCGATATCGACCACTGCCTTGCCGGCCTGGTCGAGGGTGACTTCGTCCAGCTCCAGGTCCTGGTTCAACTCGGTTTCGGTGACCGAACCGAACTGGTAACCCGGCAGCGCCGGCACCGCTTCGCGCAACGGGCGCACGTAAGCTTGGCCACTCAGCCGGTTACCCGCAGCCGGCGCGCCGTAAAGGTAGCGGCCATTGACCTGAATGTGGGCGTCCTGATCAGGCGCAAGCGGTGCGCTGCTGCCTTTGAGCTCCAACGCCAAACGTTCGGGGAGGAAGTCTTCGACCAGAAACTCGTAGACCTGCTTGCGCCCGCCCCCCAGGTCGAGCAGCAATTGCCAGCGACCGGTCGGCGCCTCGCTGGCCAGTTGCAGTTGGTACTGGTAAAGGCCACTGCCATCCGCCTCCCAAACAAACTTGCGGCTGACCTGCTCATCAGGGCGACGCACTTCCACACTGACCGGCTGGGCCTTAACCGGCTTGCCATCCTGGTCGCGCAGCAGGCCGTTGAGCAGCACGGTCTCACCCGGGCGATACAGGTCGCGCGGGCCGAAGATGAACAACTGCAAAGGGTTGGCTTGCGGGCCGGTGATATCGAATTCGGCCAGGTCCAGGGCTGCAGTGTTCAGGCGCAGCAACGTGGTGTGCACGCCTTGCGTGGCAATCAGGGTATCGGCCTTGGGCGTGATCGGCAGTTCGGCGTGGCCGTCGCCATCGGTCTTGGCCTGGGCCAGTAACTTGCCCTTCTCGTCATGCACCTCGAGGTTGACGTCTTTCATCGCCTTGCCACCTTCCAGGGCTTGGGCGAACACGTCGAGGCGGTCGCGGTAGCGGTGCGCAGAGACGCCGATGTCACTGAGGCTGAACAGGGTCGCCGGCTGCGAGTAATCGTAGGTGCCCGAGGCACGCATCACTGCCAGGTACACGCCCGGTTCCTGCAGCGGCTTGATCCCGGCAATCGGCAGCAGCACGGTCTCGCGGGTGTTGCGCGCGGGGTTGAGATCGAAGCGGCCGCTGTAGACCAGCTCGGCCATGTCCAGGGTTTCTTTGGACTGGTAGTAGTACAGGCTGCTGTTACGCCCCCAGTTGACCAGGAAGGTCGAGAGCATCTCGGGCTTCACGCGGAAGAACTCGACATCAACCTTGTCGACGTTCAGGGCGATCACCGGCAAGCCCTCGGCCAGGCGCGTGGGCAGCAACGAACCGCGGCTGGCAAAGCCGATGGTCGGCTGCATGTCGCGGGTTTCCAGGCGGGTGACCGACTCGCTGTCGAGCGCGTTGCCATTGACCGCCAGCAGGCCTTTGTCGACCGTGAGCACCAGCTTGCGCTGCGGCTCCAGGTGGCGCAGGCGCAGTTCCATCTGGTTGTCGGAGAGTTCCCAGGCCCCGTCGACCTTGCCTTTGACGGTGTCGACCAGGTGCAGTTTGCCGGCGAAGTCCTGTGTGGCATCCAGCGGCGCGGAGAAGCTGATCGACAGCGCGCTGGCGCCGTCCAGTTGCACTTCCGAGACGTCCAGCACCGTGAGCGCCCGGCCCTCGTAGCGCTTGGCGAGCACGGCAGGGGCTTCGCGCTTGGCCGCTGGGGCCTCGGCGGGCGCGGTGGCTGCCGGTTTCTCGGCCGGCGCGGGTTTGTCCGGCGCGGAGGAGTCACAAGCACTGAGCAAAGCCAGCGCGCAGGCCAGCAACAATCCTTTGTTGAACATGGAGTAGGAACTCTTAGGCAGCGTGTACGTGAGGGCAGCAACTATAGCGCAACGACGGGCGCGTCACCCGCCGCGTAGCGCCAGGTGAGACCGCGTTCGCGCGAATTGGTTGCCTGGCCGGTACACTGTGGCACTGCTTATGCCAGGAATTGAAATGTCTCAACTGACCACCGACTGGCGCGACCGCCCTACCCACCGCAAGGTCTGGGGCCTGGCCGCACCGATGATCCTCTCCAACATCTCCGTACCCCTGGTGGCGCTGGTCGACAGCACCGTCATCGGCCACCTGCCCCACGCCCACCAGCTGGGCGCCGTTGCCGTGGGCGCCACGCTGTTCACCTTCATGGTTGGCCTGATGGGCTTTCTGCGCATGGGCTCGACCGGCTTCGCAGCCCAGGCTGCTGGGCGGGGTGACGGCGCGGCGTTGCGCCAGGTGTTGGTGCAAGGGCTGCTGCTGGCCCTGGGCTTTGCCGTGGTCATCGGCCTGTTGGCGCTGCCCTTCAGCCAGTTGGCGCTGCACGCGATGCAGCCCAGCGCGGCGTTGCAGCAATCCACCGAGGATTTCTTCCACACCCGCCTGCTCGGGCTGCCTGCGGCACTGGCCAGCTACGCGCTGGTCGGCTGGTTCCTCGGCACCCAGAATGCCAGGGCGCCGCTGGCCATCCTGCTGACCACCAACCTGCTGAACATCATTCTCAACCTGTGGTTTGTGCTCGGCCTGGACTGGGGGGTGCTGGGTTCAGCGCGGGCCTCGGTGATCGCCGAGTGGAGCGCCGCACTGCTGGGCCTGGCCCTGACCCGCCCGGCCTTGCGCGCGTACCCCGGGCACATCGCTTGGGCGGCGCTCAAGCGCTGGCAAGCCTGGAGGCCGCTGCTGGCCGTCAACCGTGACATCTTCCTACGTAGCCTGGCATTGCAACTGGTGTTCCTGCTGATCACCGTGCAAGGCGCCCGGCTGGGTGAGGCGACAGTGGCAGCCAACGCCCTGCTGCTCAATGGCCTGCTGCTGACCGCCTACGCGCTCGACGGGCTCGCCCATGCAGTCGAGGCCTTGTGCGGCCACGCCATCGGCGCCCGCGACCGCGATACGCTCCGCCGCTCGCTGGTAGTAGCGTGCGGTTGGTCGCTGATCACCAGCGTTGGCTTTGCCGGGCTGTTCCTGCTGGGTGGGCACCTGTTCATCGACCTGCAGACCGATATCGACAGTGTGCGGGCGGCGGCCTACCCGTACCTGCCGTACTTGGCGGTACTGCCGTTGATTGCGGTGTGGAGCTACCTGCTCGACGGTTTGTTCATCGGCGCGACCCGGGCGCGGGAGATGCGCAATGCGATGCTCGCGTCAGTGATGATTGCGCTGCCGGTGGCGTGGGCCATGAATGGGTTTGGCAACCACGGCTTGTGGTTGGCGTTTCTCGGGTTCATGGCATTGCGGGCGGTGACGTTGGGGTGGGTTGGGTGGCGGCTGCAGCAAAAGGGGCTGTGGGTTCAGTAATTTTGGGGCTGCTTTGCAGCCCATCGCGACGCAAGGCCGCTCCTACACGGATGCGCGTTCATCTGTAGGAGCGGCCTTGCGTCGCGAAATGAGGGCGCAGCCCTCACCTGCTAACTTACAGCCAAACACAATCCCAATGTGGGTACTGCCCAGCACGCGTTACCAACCCCGCACACACGGATGCGCATTCACCTGTAGGAGCGGCCTTGCGTCGCGAGATGAGGGCGCAGCCCTCACCTGCTAACTCACAGCCAAACACAATCCCAATGTGGGTACTGCCCAGCACGCGTTACCAGTCCCGCACACACGGATGCGCATTCACCTGTAGGAGCGGCCTTGCGTCGCGAAATGAGGGCGCAGCCCTCACCTGCTAACTTACAGCCAAACACAATCCCAATGTGGGTACTGCCCTGCACGCGTTACCAGCCCCGCACGAATGGGATTAGCGATGATGTAACGCGCAGCCGCTTTGACATCTTCCTCTTTACGCAATGCGCGATCAAAAAAACCCGGTTGCCAGATATGCAGTCGTTCTGCGCCAACTCGATACAAAGCACAGGCGCTTTTGGACTTGAACGAACACATCAGACTTCCCAGGCTGTTGGCCCTTAGCTCGATCAGCCAATGCAGGTGATCTGGCATGAGAATCCATGCCAGCGTTCGACTGCTGCCCGCCTCATCACTCAAGCGCAATTGTTGGACGACGGCTCTGGCGAACCAGAGGTTGAGGAATAATGGATAGCGTTTACGGGTGACCGTCGTTAAAAGGTAAAGACGGCCGGGTTCGGATACCCGGCCAACGCGCAAACGGTGGTTGCCTTGACAGTCCATGTCGTTCTCCTTTGAACATCGCATTCAAAGGTAGCAACGGTAGGTCAGTACACTGTGAACGGATCATTTCCGGGTGTGACGTCGGTGAGGGCTTCGCCCTCATTTTCGCGACGCAAGGCCGCTCCCACAGGGTTAGCGCACCCTCCAAAGGGCAGCGCTAGCCTGGGGAAGCGGCCCCGGCGATTACGAAGACAAGTACGAAGAGCGGGTCAGCCCCAGGCGCAAGGCATCGAGGAACTGCGTCCGCTCACGGGCGGTGATCTTCGCGCTGGCGACCTTGTCGCGGTAGTGAGTCATCAACTCCTCCGGCGACAGGTGCACGTAACGCAGCATGTCTTCGATGGTGTCGTGGGTCTCGATACCGGCGTGGTACACGCTGCCATCGGCATTCTGGTAGATGTTCACCGAGTCGGTATCACCGAACAGGTTGTGCATGTCACCCAGAATCTCTTGGTAGGCGCCAACCAGGAACACACCCAGCAGGTAGTCCTCGCCCTCATTGAGCGCATGCACCGGCATGCTGGTCTCGATGCTCTGCTCGTCGACGTACTGGTTGATCTTGCCGTCGGAGTCACAGGTCAGGTCTTGCAGCACCGCGCGGCGCATCGGCTCTTCATTCAGACGATGCAGCGGGATGATCGGCAGTACCTGGCCGATGGCCCAGGTATCCGGCAAGCTCTGGAACACCGAGAAGTTGCAGATGTACTTGTCGGCCAGCTTGTCATTGAGCTCGTCCAGCACCTGGCGGTGCGAACGCTGGCGCGCCTTCAGCGAGTTGTGCAGGCGACGGCACACGGCGAAATAGCACTGCTCGGCCAGGGCTTTTTCGGCCAGGCTGATCTTGCCATCGGCGTACTGCGCCGCCACGTCACCCATGTAGTGGGTAGCGCGCCAGTAGGTCTCGGTGACCATCTCGATGTCGGTCGGGCCCAGCAGGTCGGCCAGCCACTGCACAGTCTCGGGCAGGGCTTCCTTGTTTTCGATGGTCGGCACGTCGTCGTTGTGTTTTTCGACGTCGGTCACCTGGATCACCAGCATGGCGTGGTGAGCGGTCAGCGAACGGCCGCTCTCGGAGAAGATGTGCGGGTGCGGCAGGCCCTGCGCGTCGCAGAATTCCTTGAGCATGCCCACCACCACGCCGGCATAGTCATCCATGTCGTAGTTGATCGAGCTGGCATTGCGCGAGTGAGTACCGTCGTAGTCCACACCCAGGCCACCGCCGACGTCGATGTGGTCGACCGGCAGGCCCAGTGCACGCAGCTCGCCGTAGTAGCGGATGGCTTCCTTGAAGCCGTGCTGGTAGTCCGCCAGGTTGGCGATCTGCGAACCCATGTGGAAGTGCAGCAGGCGGATGCCCTGGTCCAGGCCGGCATCGCGGAAGCGCTGCACCACCGAAATCAGCTGCGCAGCCGACAAACCGAACTTGGACTTCTCGCCACCGGTGTCAGCCCACTTGCTCGACGCCAGCGACGACAGGCGCACACGCAAGCCGACCTGCGGCTTGACTTTGAGCTCGGCGGCCTCCTCGATCACCAGCGCGACCTCGGATTCCTTCTCGATGACGATGAACACGTTGTGGCCCAGCTTCTGGCCCATCAGCGCCAGGCGGATGAACTCACGGTCCTTGTAACCGTTGCAGACGATGGTGCCGCCCTTTGGCGCCAGCGCCAGCACTGCCAGCAGCTCGGGCTTGGAGCCGGCCTCAAGGCCAATCGAGACGTTCTGCGTGGCGATGATGTTTTCCACCACCGCTTCCTGCTGGTTGACCTTGATCGGGTACAGCGCGGTGTACTGGCTCTGGTACTCGAGGCGCGCGATGTTGGCGTCGAAGGCACCGGTCAGCTGGCGTACACGGTCTTGCAGGATGTCGGGGAAGCGCACCAGCAACGGCAACGACAGGCCGCTCTGGCGCAGTTCGTCGACCTGCTCGAACAGGTCGATCGGCGCGCTATTGGGGCCATTAGGGCGTACTTCGACGCGCCCGGCTTCATTGATGGCGAAATAACCAGCGCCCCAATGGCGGATGCCGTAAACACTGCGGCTGTCGGCCACGGTCCATTGGCTACCATCGTCTTTGCGTGTGCGTCGTACGGACATTCAAGTCCCCTATAGATAAGTCGAAAACACTGCCCCAACGAAAAGGGCCGGCGCAGTGTAGAAGCTGAAAATGACGATTCGTCCGGTTCAGGGGTAGACCCTTCCAACAGGAACGAGTTTAGAAAGCACTGGGCAAAAAAACGCGCGACGGCCTCAGCCGCCCGACTTTTTCGCCTTGAAACCCTGTTTGGTCAGCTCGCCGATCAACAGCTCGACATGGTCGCCCTGAATCTCGATAACCCCGTCCTTCAAGGCGCCACCGGTACCGCAGCGGCGCTTGAGCGTGGTGGCCAGCTCCTTGAGCTGATCGAGGGGCAGCGGCACACCGGTGACGGTGGTCACGGTCTTGCCACCGCGGCCTTTGCTTTCCCGGCGTACGCGGGCAATGCCGTCGCCTTCGGGGATGATTTGCTGCTTGCAGGTGCAGGCATCCACCGGCTGGCTACAGTCAGGGCAGTGCCGACCGGCATCGGTGGAGAACACGAGACCGCCAAGGGCGGAAAAGGAAGAAGCTTTCTTGGCCACTTTTGTTCCTCTGTGCTGAGGACAAAAACTGGTCGGCGGGAGCCGACCGCGAAGCCCCACTCTGGCAGGGGCGGCGCTACTGCCGCAAGATCTTGCGACAGCCCGAAAAGGGCGCGCAGTGTAACGATAAATCAGGGGATTGCTAAGTACTGGAATGCGCCATTTTGCGAATGTTTTGCGACCCCTGGGCGCTGGGGCTGCTTTGCAGCCCTTTCGCGACACAAGGCCGCTCCTACAAGGGCACCGCAATCGCCTGTAGGAGCGGCCCCGCTTTACAATAGGCCGGCTTTGTACCGCTGCAACGCCGCCAACGAGTCCGGGCAATACGGCTTGGTGTGGCTTTCTTCTTCCGCCTGCGCCAGGCTGATGAACCGCGCCTCGCTCACCTCTTCCGGCTGCAAGCGCAACGGTGCATCGGACACCGCCGAATACACCGCACACCACAAGCGGTTATCGGGCTGGTCGAAGTAGAACCGTTCATGAAAGCGCAACGCGACGCCGTCGATACCCAGTTCTTCGGCCAACTCCCGCGCAGCCGACTCGGCGTAGCCCTCGCCCGCCGTCACCATGCCGCCCGCCGCCACATCCCAAAAGCCTGGGTACAGCGCCTTGCTCAAGGTACGCCGGTGCACGCACAACTCCCCGGCGCTATTGAACAGCAAGATGAACGTGCAACGGCCAATCAGCCCGCGCTCGCGCAACTCTGCCCTGGGCAAGGCGCCGAGCACCTGGTCGGCTTCGTCGACCCAGGCAACCAGCTCACGGTCGGAAGCCGCCCGATGGGCGGCTTCCTGGGTGCTGATGGCCACGATCAACCCTGCGACAGCAGCTGACGCAGGTCGATGACCGCAGCGTTGGCCCGGGAGATGTAGTTGGCCATGACCAGCGAGTGGTTGGCCCACATGCCGAAGCCGCTGCCATTGAGCACCATCGGGCTCCACAGCGCTTCCTGCGAGGCTTCCAGCTCACGGATGATCTGGCGCACGCTGACCGTGGCATTCTTTTTCGCCAGCACATCGGCGAAGTCGACCTCGATGGCGCGCAGCAGGTGCGACAGCGCCCAAGCCTGGCCACGGGCTTCGTAGAACACGTTGTCGATCTGCAGCCATGGGGTTTCGACCAGCTCTTCGTCAACCTGCGGTGCCTGGCCAGGTTGTACCGACTCGGTCTTCAGGGTGGTGTTGAGCTTGACCCGGCCAACGCTGGCAGACAGGCGCTGCGACAGCGAACCCAGGCGGGTAGCCACATCGCCCAGCCAGTTGTTCAGGTTGTCGGCACGGGTGTAGAAGATCGCGCCCTTGTCGCCAGCGGCCAGGCGGGTCTGGTAGCGGTTCAGCGACTTGATGCCTTCTTCGAACTCAGACTCGCTCGACGGCAAGATCCAGCTCTTGTTGTCGAAGTTGAAGCGCGGCTCGGCCTTGGCCAGGTCGGCGTCTTCAGTGGACTGCGACTGCGAGCGGGCGAAGTCTTTGCGCAACGCGCGGGACAAATCGCGGACCTGGACCAGCACGCCGTATTCCCAGCTCGGCATGTTGTCCATCCACAGCCCCGGCGGGAAGCGGTCGTTGGAAATGTAACCGCCCGGCTTGTTCAGCAAGGTACCGGCGACGGTCTTGAGGGTTTCGATGGTGGTATAGCCGATGACCATCTGCTGGCCATTACGCTCGGCCGCAGCCTGGGCGTTCTGCTGCACCGGGAACAGCTCCGGCTCCTGGCTCCAGTACCAGCCCAGTCCGATACAGACCAGCAGGTACAGGCCGATCAGGGTACCCAGGGCACGGCTCCAGAGGCCGCCCAAGTAGCTACGGGCGGCGGCGCCACGGCCATCAACACGCTCGCGGGGTTCGGCTTTGGCCTCGCGGTTTTTCCAGTCCAGCATGGCATTGTCCTTAATCAGTCAAGACGGTTCAGAGGCTTGGACCCCAGGCCTTCGCCAGGGTGCCACGGCAAGCCCGCATCGCTGCACTATAAAGCAGACACTGCCGTACGCATAAGCGACCAGTGGGTCAGTAACTGAATATTCGTTCTAAACGCTTTGTTGATGGAGGGCACTCACCCAACGGAAAAGAGCTGCTAGCATAGAGCCATCATCGCACCTGCACACCACCCACCCAAAAGTAGCCAGGACATGAGCCAAGCAGTCGATCCGAGCCACCAGTGCCCCGCCCAGCCTCTGTCGCGTACCGGCCTGCGCAAGGATGACCCGCTCAACCCGGTGCCCCTGCCGCCGCTGCGCAAGCCTGTGTACATCCTTTTGCAGGACCACGAGCGTGCACAACGCCTGGCCCAGCAGTTGGAGTTTTTCGGCCTCGGCGTGCAGGCCTTGTTCAGTGCGGATGCGTTTCGGGCTTCGCTCAGTGAATGCCCGCCTGCGGCGGTGGTGATGGATGTCGACTTCACCGGCAGCGGCCAGGGCCTGCACTTGGCCGCTCAGGCTCAGCAAGGTGTGCCGCAAACGATTCCGCTGCTGTTCTTCAGCCACCACGAAACCGATACGCCGACCCGCCTTGCCGCCGTGCGCGCTGGCGGCAAAGAGTTTCTGACCGGCACCCTGGAAGCCTCCAGCCTGCTGGAGAAGGTCGAGCTGCTCACCAGCACTACCCCGCTCGACCCACTGCGGGTGTTGATCATCGACGATTCGCGCACCCAGGCCCTGCACACCGAACGGGTGCTGAGCAGCGCGGGCATGATTACTCGCAGCCTGACCGACCCGATCCGCACCATGGCGGAACTGGCCGACTTCCAGCCGGACCTGATCATTCTCGACCTGTACATGCCCGCCTGTACCGGCCCGGAGCTGGCCAAGGTAATCCGCCACAACGACCGCTATGTCAGCGTGCCAATCATTTACCTGTCGGCCGAGGACGACCTCGACAAGCAGCTCGACGCCATGAGCGAAGGTGGCGATGACTTCCTCACCAAGCCGTTTCGTTCGCGCCACCTGATCACCACCGTGCGCAACCGCGCCGCCCGCGCCCGCCACCTCAAGGCACGCATGGTGCGCGACAGCCTCACCGGGCTGTACAACCACACCCATATCCTGCAACTGCTCGAAGATTGCAGCTTCCGCGCCCGGCGCGAGCAGCAGCCCTTGAGCTTCGCCATGCTCGACATCGACCGTTTCAAGAAGATCAACGACCGCCATGGCCATCCCATGGGCGACCGGGTGATCAAGAGCCTGGCGCTGTTCCTCAAGCAACGGCTGCGCAAGACCGACTTCATCGGGCGTTACGGCGGCGAAGAGTTCGCCATCGTCATGCCCAACACCGCCCTGGATGCCGCGCACAAGGTCCTGGACGAAATCCGCCGGCGCTTTGCCGAGATCCTCTATCCGGCGCAGCCACGGGACCTGAACTGCACGTTCAGCGCGGGGGTGGTGCAACTGGACGATGAGCTGGATGCGCTGACCATGGCCAGTGCAGCGGACGAGGCGTTGTACCGGGCCAAGCACGCGGGGCGTAACTGCGTGGTTCGGGTGGAGCCTTAGCAGCAAAACATTGCTCACTGATTTAGCAGGAACTCTGTGGGAGCGCCGGCCAAAGGGTTCGGAAATCTCCTACAGCATGGCGACAGGCCAGCATCGTCATCATCTCGTCACAAAATGGCAATAACTTCAGGCGCTTACCTCTCCCACTCCCCGCAGGAAGTTCGCGGCTATGCGCCTGAAGTGGCTGACCAATTTCAACACCCTGTTGCTGGTGACCGTCTGTATCGCCCTGGCCGTGACCTTGTGGTGGTCACAGCGTGCCCTGGAGCGCCCCTATCAGATGATGGAACGCTACCTGGGCCTGTCCCAACAGTTCCAGAACCAGGCAGCGCACAACATCCAGGCCTACCTGGCCAGTGGTGATGCCTTGCGCCATGCCGCTGCCATGGAGGCGAACCAGCAGTTGCAGGCGGCATTGGCCGAATGGCCCGACGCGCTGGCCGACAAACTGCACCCCAGCCTCGACAGCCTGCAGGCCTTTACCGCCGAAGAACTGCTGGCGGCCGGCAAGCTGGCCGGCGACCCGCAAGCGCTGCTACTGCAAGCCGAGCGCGAACTGGGGGCCAACTTCGAACAACTGGCCAATTACGCCCGTGACAGCGGCAGCGCCGAGGCCAACCGCTATCTGTTGCCTTTGCTCGACGCCACCGTGCACCTGGGCCGCCTGTCGCTGGCCCGGGACAAACTGGTCAGCAGCGGCCGCCCTGAACTGGCCGACGAAGTGGAGCGCGAGCTGCAACTGATCCGCGCCCAGGCCCAGGCCCTCGACAGCTTGCCGTTGCTGGGTGTTACCCGCGCAGCCGAGTCCAATGCCGATGATTTCGCCGCCCTGATGGGCCTGGAAACCCAAGCCAGCGCACAGCAGGAAGACATTGCCGTCGCCCTCAAGCGCGAACTGCAGAGCCTGCTCACGCGCTACCCGGCCGAACTGCAACGCACCCGCGAGCAAATCGAGCGCCGCGCCGCCCTGGCCGCCAGCACGGGCCAGCGCCTTGAAGCGGTGCAGCAGGCCATCGCCGGCCTGGAGCCTGAAGTCCGCGGGCTGCACGCCAAAATCGCCGCCGAAGTGCGTATCAGCCAAGGCCTGATGATCGGCCTGATCTTGCTGATCGCGCTGCTCATCGACACCCTGCAGCGGCGCTTGGCGCGTACGTTGACCAGCCTGGCGCCGGCCCTGTCGCACTGGGCAGAGGGCGACTTCGCCAAGCCGATCGCCCTGGGCAAGACCAACCGTGAACTGCACGACATTCAGGAATCGCTCAACCGCCTGCGCCACTACCTGGTGGAACTGGTTGGCACCATCCGCCACAACGCCGAACAGGTGGCCGGCAGCAGCCATGCCCTGGCCGGTATGAGCGCCGCCCTGCACGACGGTGCCGAGCGCCAGGCGGGCGACACCGGGCAGATTCGCGACGCGCTGGGTGAACTGGAAGCGACCATCCAGCAAGTGGCCGGCGATGCCAGCGCCGCCGCCGACGCCAGCCGCGATGCCGGCCGGGCGGTGGAGCACGGCCAGGCGGTGATTGGCCAGAGCTTGTCGGGGTTACGCGAACTGGTGGACGAAGTGCAGGGTAACGCCCGCATGATCGAACAACTGGCTGAGGAGTCCGCCACCATTGGCGGCGTGTTGACGGTGATTCGCTCGATTGCCGAGCAGACCAACCTGTTGGCCCTCAACGCCGCGATCGAAGCTGCCCGCGCGGGCGAAATGGGCCGTGGCTTTGCCGTGGTGGCTGACGAAGTGCGCTCCCTGGCGCAGCGCACCACAGGCGCCACCGGCGAGATCCAGACACTGATCGACCGCTTGCAACAAGCCGCCAGAGGCTCGGTGGCGGGCATGCGGGCGCAGTTGGAACATGCCGAAGCCACCGCCGACCAGGCCCAGGCCGCAGATGGCGCGCTGGACGAGATTGTCCGCGCCATTCGTACCATTGCCGATACGGCGGTGCGGATTGCCGATGTCACGGCCCAACAGAGCGGTGCGGTGAGCGAGATTCGTGACCATAGCGAGCGGATTCATGAGCTGGGCGAGGACAATTTGCAGCGCATTGGCGAGGGGCGTGAGCAAGGGGAGCAATTGCTGAGCCTGGGCAGCGAGCTGAGCACGGCGCTGTTTGCCATCGCCGGGCTGTACGGGTCGGCCTGCTGGCGGGTTGAGCTGCTGCGCAACCAACCCAGCTCGGCCGCCCATTGTCAGCAC
>NZ_JAPFCE010000040.1:0-46799 GCF_026240895.1 Pseudomonas sp. DCB_AW | reverse complement strand
TCCCACAAGGACCTCACAGCCTTTGAATGCTGTGCGGTACCTGTGGGAGCGGGCTTGCCCCGCGAAGAGGCCGGCACATGTACACCGCTAAGCAACGATCCACCCCTCCTCCACCATCGACAACGGCTCGCCATCGCCCACGATGATGTGGTCGAGCACCCGCACATCGATCAGCCCTAACGCGCGCTTTAGCGCCAACGTCATGTGCACATCATCCTGGCTGGGCTCGCTGTTGCCCGACGGGTGGTTATGGCACAGGATCAACGCCGCTGCGTTGTGCAGCAACGCTCGGCGCACCACTTCCCGCGGGTAGATACTGGCCCGGTCGATCGTCCCCCTGAACAGGATCTCGAACGCCAGCGGCCGGTGCTTGGTATCCAGAAACAGGCAGCCAAACACTTCACTGGCTTCATGGCGCAGCATGGCCTTGAGGTAGCGCCGCACCGCCTCCGGGCTCTCCAGCGCCGGCGTGCGCTCGATCGTCTCATCCAGGTAGCGCCGGCCAATCTCCAGAAGTGCCTGCAACTGGGCGTACTTCACAGGCCCAAGACCTGGCTCGCGCAAAATGGCTTGGCGATCAGCCTCCAGAAATGGCCTCAGGCCCCCAAAGCGAACCAGTAACCCCCGCGCCAGCTCCAGCACGTTACGCCCGGCAACGCCCGAGCCCAGCAGCACCGCTACCAGCTCGGCGTCCGACAGCACCGCAGCCCCCCGCAACAACAACTTCTCCCTCGGCCGTTCTTCAGCCGGCCATTCCCTGATACTCATCCCCACTCCTTGGTCCTGCTGCGGCACGTTTGGGCCCTGTGTTAATCTATTTCGCCTCGTACATGCGACGTTCTGCCGCAGGCAGTTCTTGTCGCCGCCCGCTTTCACTGGAAAAAGGCAAAAGCCTATGCAGCGGCTGTATCACAAGCGCATCGTCCTCGGCGTCGGTGGCGGCATTGCCGCCTACAAAAGCGCCGAACTGATCCGCCGACTCCTGGAGCACGGCGCGCAGGTGCGCGTCGTCATGACCCGTGGCGGTGCAGAGTTCATCACCCCGCTGACCCTGCAGGCGCTGTCCGGCCACCCGGTGCACATGGACCTGCTCGACCCCGCCGCCGAAGCGGCCATGGGCCATATCGAGCTGGCCAAGTGGGCCGACCTGGTCCTCATCGCCCCCGCCACGGCCGACCTCATGGCGCGCATGGCCCAAGGCATGGCCGACGACCTGCTGACCACCCTGATCCTGGCCACCGACGCCACCGTTGCCGTCGCCCCGGCCATGAACCAGGCGATGTGGCGTGACCCGGCCACCCAGGCCAACCTTGACCTGCTCAAAAGCCGCGGCATCCAGGTGTTCGGCCCAGCTTCCGGCAGCCAAGCCTGTGGCGACGTAGGCCTTGGCCGTATGCTCGAAGCCACCGACCTGGCCTGGTGCGCCGCCGAAAGCTTCAAGCGCCAGACGCTCACCGGCAAACACGTACTGATCACTGCCGGCCCAACCCAGGAAAACATCGACCCGGTCCGCTACATCACCAATCATAGCTCCGGGAAGATGGGCTTCGCCCTCGCCGAAGCGGCTGCCGAAGCCGGTGCTCGGGTGACCCTCGTCACCGGCCCGGTGCACCTGCCGACCCCCGACCGGGTCAACCGCATCGACGTGGTCAGCGCGCGGGACATGCTCGCGGCCTGTGAAGCGGCCATGCCCTGCGACCTGTTCATTGCCTCGGCAGCGGTCGCGGACTACCGCCCAGAGGTAGTTGCCACGCAAAAACTCAAGAAAGATCCTACGACCGGCGACGGCATGCTGCTGCAGATGGTGCGTAATCCCGATATCCTTGCGACCATCGCTGGCCGTGGCGACCGCCCGTTCAGCGTCGGCTTCGCCGCCGAAACCGAACACCTGCTCGATTACGCCACACGCAAGCTCAAGGACAAGAACCTCGACCTGATCGTCGCCAATGATGTGGCCAACCCCAGCATCGGCTTCAACAGCGAAGAGAACGCCTTGACCGTGATCGACCGCCAGCAGCACCAGACCCTCTTTGCGCAGACCAGCAAGGGCAAGATCGCCCGGCAGTTGGTCGCCTTCATCGCCGAACGGCTCAACCAGGTTCAATAAGTTACATGCACGCTCTTCAAGCCAAGATCCTCGACCCACGCCTGGGCACCGAATTTCCCCTGCCGCAGTACGCCACCCCAGGCTCTGCCGGCCTGGACCTGCGCGCCCTGCTCAAGGAGGACACCGTCCTCGAGCCCGGCCAGACCCTGCTGATCCCCACCGGCCTGTCGATCTACATCGGCGACCCGGGCCTGGCAGCCATGATCCTGCCGCGCTCGGGCCTGGGCCATAAGCACGGCATCGTGCTGGGCAACCTGGTCGGCCTGATCGACTCGGACTACCAGGGCGAGCTGATGGTGTCGTGCTGGAACCGCGGCAACACCCCGTTCACCATCGCCATTGGCGAGCGTATCGCCCAGTTGGTGCTGGTGCCGGTGGTGCAGGCGCACTTCGACATCGTCGAAGCCTTCGACGAAAGCCAGCGTGGCACTGGCGGCTTCGGCCACTCCGGCAGCCACTGAGCCGACAGCTGACCGTTCAGGCCAAGGATGGCGAACTCTCTGGCGAAACCACCGTCCAAGCGTTCAGTTTGCGCCTGCCCAGACAGCCTTTGACTAATGGAGCTTCCAGAGATGAACGAAATGGCCCACCTGGTCCCCGCACTGCCGGACAGCATTTTCCGCGCTTATGACATTCGCGGCGTGGTCGGCAAGACCCTCCATGCCGAAACCGCCTACTGGATCGGCCGCGCCATCGGCGCGCAGACCCTTGCCCAGGGCGAGCCCAAGATTTCCGTTGGCCGCGATGGCCGCTTGTCCGGCCCAATGCTGGTGGAACAGCTGATCAAAGGCCTGGCCGACGCTGGCTGCCAGGTCAGCGATGTCGGCCTGGTCCCGACCCCGGCGCTGTACTACGCCGCCAACGTGCTGGCCGGCACATCGGGCGTGATGCTCACCGGCAGCCACAACCCGTCGGACTACAACGGCTTCAAGATTGTCATCGCAGGCGACACCCTGGCCAACGAACAGATCCAGGCCCTGCAGACCCGCCTGAAAACCAACGACCTGAGCCGTGGCGAAGGCAGCGTGGAAAAGGTCGAAATCCTCGAGCGCTATTACCAGCAAATCGTCGGCGACGTGAAGCTGGCGAAAAAGCTCAAGGTGGTGGTGGACTGCGGCAACGGCGCTGCCGGCGTCATCGCCCCGCAGCTGATCGAAGCCCTGGGCTGCGACGTTATCCCGCTGTTCTGCGAGGTGGACGGTAACTTCCCCAACCACCACCCAGACCCAGGCAAGCCGGAAAACCTTGCGGACCTGATCGCCAAGGTCAAGGAAACCGGGGCCGACATCGGCCTGGCGTTCGACGGTGACGGCGACCGCGTAGGCGTGGTGACCAACACCGGCACCATCGTCTACCCCGACCGCCTGCTGATGCTGTTTGCCCAGGACGTGCTGTCGCGCAACCCGGGCGCCGAGATCATCTTCGACGTCAAATGCACCCGTCGCCTGACCCCGCTGATCGAACAGCATGGCGGCCGCGCGCTGATGTGGAAGACCGGCCACTCGCTGATCAAGAAGAAGATGAAACAGACCGGTTCGTTGCTGGCCGGCGAGATGAGCGGGCACATCTTCATCAAGGAACGCTGGTACGGTTTCGACGATGGCATCTACAGTGCCGCACGCCTGCTGGAGATCCTCAGCAAGGCCGGGCAAGACGCCGAAAGCCTGTTCGCAGCGTTCCCGAACGATATTTCCACGCCGGAAATCAATATTGATGTGACCGACGAGGGTAAATTCAGCATCATTGATGCACTGCAACGCGACGCCGACTGGGGCGCGGCCAACCTGACCACCATCGACGGTGTGCGGGTCGACTACGCCCACGGCTGGGGCCTGGTACGCGCCTCCAACACCACGCCGGTGCTGGTGCTGCGCTTCGAGGCCGACAACGACGCCGAATTGCAACGTATCAAGGATGTTTTCCGCGCCCAGTTGCTGCGGGTTGCCCCTGAGCTGCAACTGCCGTTCTGACCGACTATCTGTTCCTTACAGGAGCCCTGCATGACCCTCGATCGCGATGCCGCTTCCCATGTAGCCGAAGTTTTGTCCGAAGCACTGCCTTACATCCGCCGCTTTGTCGGCAAGACACTGGTGATCAAGTACGGCGGCAACGCGATGGAGAGCGAGGAGCTCAAAACCGGTTTCGCCCGTGACATCGTGCTGATGAAGGCTGTGGGCATCAACCCGGTGGTGGTCCACGGTGGTGGCCCACAGATCGGTGACCTGCTCAAGCGCCTGTCGATCGAAAGCCACTTCATCGACGGCATGCGCGTGACCGACTCGGCCACCATGGACGTGGTCGAGATGGTCTTGGGCGGCCAGGTCAACAAGGACATCGTCAACCTGATCAACCGCCACGGCGGCAGCGCCATCGGCCTGACCGGCAAGGACGCGGAGCTGATCCGCGCCAAGAAGCTGACCGTCAGCCGCCAAACGCCAGAGATGACCACCCCGGAAATCATCGACATCGGCCACGTCGGCGAAGTCGTGAGCGTGAACACCGACCTGCTGAACATGCTGGTCAAGGGTGACTTCATCCCGGTGATCGCGCCGATCGGCGTGGGCGCCAACGGTGAGTCGTACAACATCAACGCCGACCTGGTGGCGGGCAAGGTAGCCGAGGCACTGAAAGCCGAGAAGCTGATGCTGCTGACCAACATCGCCGGCCTGATGGACAAGCAGGGCCAGGTGTTGACCGGCCTGACTACTGAGCAAGTCAACGAACTGATCGCCGACGGCACCATCTACGGCGGCATGCTGCCGAAGATCAAGTGCGCACTGGATGCGGTGCAGGGCGGCGTGAACAGCTCGCACATCATCGACGGCCGCGTGCCGAACGCGGTACTGCTGGAGATCTTCACCGACAGCGGCGTGGGTACCCTGATCACCAACCGCAAGCCGCGCTGAGTGACTTGTTAGCCTGCTGGCCTCTTCGCGGGTGAACCCGCTCCCACAGGTACATCGCCAGACTTGAAGTTGGCGCAGATCCTGTGGGAGCGGGTTTACCCGCGAAGAGGCCAGGACAGGCGACACAAAAAAAGGCGACCTTCATCCAAAGGTCGCCTTTTTTATTACCGAGCCGGAATCAGATCCCGTACTGCGCCCGATACGCCTCAACAGCAGGCAGATGCTGCTTGAGCTGCGGATCATCGGCCAGGAACTCCAGCACCTGGGTCAGCGAAACGATGCTGACCACCGGAATACCGAAGTCACGCTCCACTTCCTGGATCGCCGACAGCTCGCCATTGCCGCGCTCTTCGCGGTTAAGCGCGATCAGCACGCCAGCGGCCTTGGCCTGCTGGGCATTGATGATCTGCATGACTTCACGGATGGCAGTACCGGCCGTGATCACGTCGTCGATGATCAATACGTCACCCGCCAAAGGCGCGCCAACCAGGCTGCCGCCTTCGCCGTGATCCTTGGCTTCTTTACGGTTGAAGCACCATGGCACGTCGAGCTGATGCTGATCGGCCAGGGCCACGGCGGTGGTCGCCGCCAGGGGGATACCCTTGTAGGCTGGGCCAAACAGCACGTCGAACGGGATCTTGCTGTCGACGATGGCCGCCGCGTAGCAACGGCCCAACTGCGCCAGTGCAGAACCTGTGTTGAACAGGCCGGCATTGAAGAAGTACGGGCTGGTACGCCCCGATTTCAGGGTGAATTCGCCGAAGCGCAGAACGCCGCGGTCGATGGCAAAACGAATGAAGTCGCGCTGATACGGCTGCATGGAAAGTCCCGGACACCACGGATTTAGCTAAATGAGTTGAGCTCGGGTATCATACACGCACGAGATTTTTGGGGCCATTTATGCGGATCATCAGTGTGAACGTAAATGGCATTCAGGCTGCGGCCGAGCGTGGTTTGCTCAGCTGGCTGCAAGCCCAGAATGCCGACGTCATCTGCCTTCAGGATACCCGCGCCTCGGCCTTTGAACTCGACGACCCAGCTTTCCAGCTCGATGGCTATTTCCTTTATGCCTGCGACGCGGAGGTGCCCGCCCAAGGTGGCGTAGCCCTTTACTCGCGCATGCAGCCCAAGGCAGTCATCACCGGCCTGGGCTTCGAGACAGCCGACCGTTACGGGCGTTACCTGCAAGCAGATTTCGACAAAGTCAGTATTGCCAGCCTGCTGCTGCCTTCGGGCATGAACGGCGACGAAGACTTGAACCAGAAATTCAAGTTGATGGACGACTTCGCCAAGTACCTGGACAAACAGCGGCGCAAGCGTCGCGAGTACATCTATTGCGGCTCGTTCTACGTGGCGCAGCAGAAGCTCGACATCAAAAACTGGCGCGACAGCCAGCAATCGCCTGGCTTCCTGGCACCGGAGCGTGCCTGGATGGACGCGATCACGGGCGAGATGGGCTACGTGGATGCCCTGCGTGAAGTCAGCCGTGAAGGCGACCAGTACAGCTGGTGGCCGGACAACGAACAGGCCGAGATGCTCAACCTGGGCTACCGGTTCGACTACCAGATCCTCACCCCAGGCCTGCGCCGCTTCGTGCGTAACGCCCGCCTGCCGCGTCAGCCGCGCTTCTCGCAGCATGCGCCGCTGATTGTGGACTATGACTGGACGTTGACCATCTGAGTTGTATTCAGATACGAAAAAGCCGACATCAATGTCGGCTTTTTCGTATCTATAGAAACAGTCAGTCGGCCAGGGCGGCCTGCTGCAGTTCGAAGATCTCGTTCATGCCCTTCTGCGCCACGGCGAGCATGGCATTCAGGTCTTCAGGCTGGAACGGCGCGCCCTCGGCGGTGCCCTGTACCTCGATGAAACCACCGGCGCTGGTCATGACCACGTTCAGGTCGGTCTCGGCGGCAGAGTCTTCCAGGTAGTCCAGGTCGAGCACGGCCTCGCCTTGGTACATGCCCACGGAAACCGCGGCGATCATGTGCTTGAGCGGGTTGCCAGCCTTGAGGCCGCCACGCTTCTTGATCACGGCCAGGGCATCGCACAGAGCGACCATGGCACCGGTGATCGACGCGGTGCGGGTGCCACCGTCGGCCTGGATCACGTCGCAGTCGATGTACAGGGTGATGTCACCGAGCTTGCTCATGTCCAGCGCGGCGCGCAGCGAGCGGCCGATCAGGCGCTGGATTTCGAGGGTGCGGCCGCCCTGCTTGCCACGGCTGGCTTCGCGCTGGTTACGCTCGCCGGTGGAGCGCGGCAGCATGCCGTATTCGGCTGTCAGCCAGCCTTGGCCCTGGCCTTTGAGGAAGCGGGGCACACCATTCTCCACGCTGACCGTGCAGATGACCTTGGTGTCACCGAACTCGACCAGTACCGACCCTTCGGCGTGCTTGGTGTAGTTGCGGGTGATGCGGATCGAGCGGAGCTGATCGGCGGCGCGACCACTTGGACGTTTCATCTGGGATACCTGTACTGGGACTTGAATCTGCCGAGCATTATAGAGCTCGCAGCTGCGGGAGGACACGCCTATTGTCGCGCCCCTGACAGCCTGTCGCCTTTTCCCACTGCGCATTTCGCCCTCTGTAACATGGCTGGATTGGGCGCCGAGGCCCCACTGCGCTACAATCCTGCGCCTTGCAGCCGAGAGGCTTCCCTGTTCATTCATCTACGCGAGGTACTCCCCATGGTGCACAGCATGACCGCTTTTGCTCGTGTCGAGCGCGCCGGCAGCCAAGGCACCCTGGTCTGGGAGCTGCGCTCGGTCAACCACCGCTACCTGGAGCCGCACCTGCGCCTGCCGGAGGCCCTGCGCGACCTCGAAGGCGCGGTACGCGAAGGCCTGCGCCAGGGGCTGTCGCGCGGCAAGGTGGAATGCACCTTGCGTCTCAATGAAGACAGCACCGGCAAGCCACTGAAAGTGGACCGTGAGCGCGCCGCACAGCTGGTCGCCGCCGCCGAAGAGGTGGCTGGCCTGATCAAGCAGCCGGCCCCGCTGAACCCCCTGGAAGTGCTGTCGTGGCCGGGCGTGCTGGTCGCCGACGCCAGCGACCCGCAGGCGCTGAACGCCGAGGCCGTGGCGCTGTTCGACGACGCGCTGGCCGAACTCAAGGCCGGGCGCCTGCGTGAAGGCCAGGAGCTGGCCCGGCTGATCAACGAACGCCTGGACAACATGACCACCGAGGTCACCACCCTGCGCGCCCTGGTGCCGCAGATGCTGGCGGCCCAGCGGCAGAAAATTCTCGACCGCTTCGGCGACATGCAGGCTGAGCTCGACCCACAACGCCTGGAGCAGGAGATGGTGCTGCTGGCGCAAAAGAGCGACGTCGCCGAAGAGCTCGACCGCCTCGCCACCCACGTCACCGAAGTGCGCCGCGTGCTCAAGTCGGGCGGCGCGGCTGGCCGGCGCCTGGACTTCCTGATGCAGGAACTCAACCGCGAAGCCAATACCCTCGGCTCCAAGGCATTCGACCCGCGTAGCACGCAAGCGGCGGTCAACCTGAAGGTATTGATCGAACAGATGCGTGAACAAGTACAGAACATCGAGTAAGGCCACCCCGACCATGAATCACAGCAGCGGCACCCTCTACATCGTTTCGGCCCCTTCGGGTGCCGGCAAGACCAGCCTGGTAACGGCCCTGACCCAGGACGACAAGCAAATCCGCGTCTCGGTCTCGCACACCACCCGCGCCATGCGCCCGGGTGAGCAGCACGGGGTGAACTACCACTTCGTCGTGCACGAAGAATTCAAGGCACTGATCGAGCAAGGCGACTTCCTCGAGCATGCCGAAGTATTCGGCAACTTCTACGGCACCTCGCGCAGCGCGCTGCAGCAGACCCTCGACCAGGGCTTCGACCTGATCCTGGAAATCGACTGGCAAGGTGCCCAGCAGGTGCGCAAGCTGATGCCCGAGGCACTCTCGGTGTTCATCCTGCCACCCAGCCAGGAAGCGCTGCGTCAGCGCCTGGATGGGCGTGGGCAGGACAGTGAGGAGATCATCGCCGGGCGCATGAAAGAAGCGGTCAGCGAGATGGTGCACTACGACGAGTACGACTACCTGATCATCAATGATGACTTCGGCGTCGCGCTGGAGGAGTTGAAGGCGGTGTTCCGCTCGAACCGCCTGCAGTTGAAGAAGCAACAGCAGCGCCACGGTGGGCTGCTGAAAGAACTGCTTTCCTGAGAGACGGAGCGGGGCTGCTTTGCAGCCCATTCGCAGCACAAGGCTGCTCCTACAAAGGCAAGGATGTAGGAGCAGCCTTGTGCTGCGAATGGGGCGCAAAGCGCCCCTCTGCATTACTCCGCCAGCGGCAGGGTCGCCTGCTGACGCAGGGTCGCCCCCAGGAAGTACGCCGGCGCCCGCATCCGCGACAGCAGCATCAGCCCGATGCCAAGCACCGAAATGATCGCGGCAATCACGAACACCAGCCCCAGCCCACCCACATGCGAGCCGCTGCCGAAGTCTGGCGAGGCGCTGTCGATCGCGGTACGCGCGAAGATCACCGACAAGATGACCCCACCGACCAGCGGGCACAGGCCGCGCATGACGAAGTGGCGCACGCTGTCGAACAGGCTGTCGCGGAAGTACCAGACGCAGGCAAACGCAGTCAGCGAATAGTAGAAGCAGATCATCATGCCCAGCGCGGTGATGGTGTCGGCCAGCACGTTCTCGCTCAGGGTACGCATGGTCACGTAGAACAGGCCGGCGGCCAGGCCGGCGCAGATGGTGGCATAGCGCGGGGTTTGCGAACGCGGGCAAACGCTGGCGAACTTAGGCGGTACCGCACCGTAGTAACCCATGGCCAACAGGGTGCGCGCCGGTGCCACGAAGGTCGACTGCAGCGACGCTGCGGTGCTGGCCAGCACGGCGATGGACATCAGGATCGCCAGCGGCCCCATGACCGGGCCGGCCAGGTGGGCAAAGACGTTCTCCTGGATGCGCGGGTTGTTCAGGCCCAGGCCCGTTTCGCTGATACCGGCAAACTGCAGGGTGGCGATGGCGGTGAATAGGTACAGGCCGAGGATCAACATCACGGTCCAGGTGGCGGCCTTGCCCGGCACCTCTTCGCTGCCCACCGACTCTTCGCTGACGGTCAGGCAGGTGTCCCAGCCCCAGAAGATGAAGATCGACAGTGAAAGCCCCGCGGCAAAGGCCGAGAACGACTCGACACCGAACGGGTTGAACCAGGCGAAATCGAATTCCAGCGGTGGCGGCGCAGTGGTGCCACCGAAGGCGGCGAAGGCAAAGCCGATCAACACCAGCAACTGCAGGGCCACCAGGCCATACTGCACCGTCATGGTGGTGGCTATGCCGCGACAGCATATCCACACCGCCAGGGCGATGAACACGCAACAGGTACTGATGTTGATCAGCAGGTTATCCGCCAAGGCCGCCAGGCCATGGTTGCCGGTGATCTGCCCCAGGAACAGGTAGAAGAAGTCGACCGCCACGCCTGCCAGGTTCGACAGCACGATGGTGGTGGCGACCACCAGCCCCCAGCCCCCGATCCAGCCGATCATCGGGCCAAAGGCGCGCGCCGACCAGGTGAACGAGGTGCCGCTGTCCGGCTCTGCCGAGTTCAACTCGCGATAGCCAAGGGCGACCAGCAGCATCGGCAGGAAGCCGACGATGAATACCGCAGGCAGGTGGGCACCGACCTCTCGCACGGTTGGGCCAAGCGCGCCGGTCAGGGTATAGACCGGGGCGATGGTGGAAATGCCCAGCACCACGCTGGCCAACAAGCCCAGGCGGCCTTTGGCCAAGCCCTTGCTGCGCTGGGTGTTGCCCGCGTCGGCCGCCACATCGGGTGGGCGGCCGGCTTCTGTGTAATCGCTCATGAGTATGTGCCGTAAATTTTGGAATTGTTTTCGCGGGCCTTGTGTACAAGGCCCGCTTTCACTCATTGAAAGCTTGCAACAGGGGGTGCGTCATCCGAGACCTTCGGGTGACGTCAGAATGCCTTCTGGCGCGTACCCTCCCGTGCAGCATGGGCAATACAGGCCTCGCGAAACGCCTGGAAAAGGCGCCGGGAGACCGGGTTTTCGGCAAAACGCCATTCGGGGTGCCACTGCACGCCAAGCACGAAGCCCGGCGCATCTGGCATCGACACCGCTTCGATCAGGCCATCCGGGGCCCGCGCCTCGACGCGCAGCCCACGGGCCAAGCGGTCGATGCCCTGGCTGTGCAACGAGTTGACCTCGAATTGCGCAGCCAGGCCCAGGCGCTCGAACAACCCGCCAGGCGCGATGCCAACGGGGTGACGAGGGCCGTATTGCACCTCCAGGGGTGCGTCCTCAGGTTCGCGGTGGTCAAGGTAGCCAGGCAGCTCCTGCACACGCTGGTGCAAGGTGCCGCCAAGGGCCACATTCAATTCCTGGAACCCACGGCAAATGCAGAACACCGGCACACCGGCGGCAATCGCCGCCTGCAGCAGCGGCAGGGTCAGGCGATCGCGCGCGCGATCATGCCGGGTACCCTCCGTGCTGGGGGCGCCATTGTAATGATGCGGTTCGATATTTGAAGGCGAGCCGGTAAAAAGAATGCCGTCGAGCTGGGCCAGCAGCGCGGGGGTATCACTGCCCCCGTCGCGCGCCGGCAAAATCAGCGGCAGCCCGGCAAAGCCGGCCGCCTCGACATACTTGTCGCCCACCGTGTGCGACGAGTTCTTCCCCACCTGCTGGCGGCAGGCGCTGATACCGATCAAGGGGACCGCATTTGCGCTCATGGGCTTACACCGTGTGCAGGTACCAGTTGTACTCGAGGTCGGAGATCGACACTTCAAACTCGGCCAGCTCGCTTTCCTTGCAGGCGACGAAGATATCGATGTAATCCGGGCTGATGTATTGATTGAGCACTTCGCTGTCATCCAGCGCGCGCAGGGCATCGCGCAGGTTGTTCGGCAGGCTCTGTTCCAGTTGTTCGTACGAGTTGCCTTCAATCGGCTCACCCGGCTCGACCTTGCTGGTCAGGCCGTGGTGAATACCGGCGAGAATGGCCGCGAGCATCAGGTAAGGGTTGGCGTCAGCGCCGGCCACACGGTGCTCGATGCGCACGTTCTCGCTGCTGTCGGTCGGCACGCGAACCGCGACGGTGCGGTTGTCCAGGCCCCAGCTCGGCGCGTTGGGCACATAGAACTGCGCGCCGAAGCGGCGGTACGAGTTGATGTTCGGGCAAAGGAAGGCCATCGACGCCGGCATGGTCTCCAGCACGCCACCGATGGCGTGGCGCAGCGCGTCGCTTTCCAGCGGGTCACTGCTGGCAAAGATGTTCTTGCCGGTTTTCTTGTCCAGCAGCGAAATGTGCACGTGCAGTCCGTTGCCCGCCTGGCCCGGGTAGGGCTTGGCCATGAAGGTGGTGTCCATCTCATGGTCGTAGGCCACGTTCTTGATCAGGCGCTTGAGCAGGATCGCGTAGTCGCAGGCCTTCAGCGGGTCGGCAACGTGGTGCAGGTTGACCTCGAACTGCGCCGGGGCGCTTTCCTTGACGATGGCATCGGCCGGCAGGCCTTGCTCCTTGGCCGCTTCGAGCATGTCTTGCAGGCAGTCGGCGTATTCGTCGAGGTCGTCGATCAGGTACACCTGGGTCGACTGCGGCCGCTTGCCCGAAATAGGCGAGCGCGGCGGTTGCGGACGGCCGTTGAGGTTGTCCTGGTCGATCAGGTAGAACTCAAGTTCGAACGCGGCGCAGATATCCAGGCCCAGGTCGTCGAACTTGCTTACCACCTGGCGCAGCACTTCGCGCGGGTCGGCGAAGAAAGGCTGGCCTTCGATCTCGTGCATGGTCATCAGCAGTTGAGCGGTCGGGCGTTTCTGCCACGGCTCGTTGCACAGGGTGCCGGGGATCGGGTAGCAGATGCGGTCGGCATCGCCAATGTCCAGGCCCAGGCCGGTGCTTTCAACGGTCGAACCGTTGATGTCGAGGGCAAACAGTGACGCCGGCAGGTTGATGCCTTTTTCGTACACCTTGTGCAGGCTGGCCCGCTCGATGCGCTTGCCGCGTACCACGCCATTCATGTCGGAGATCAGCAGATCGACATACTGCGTATCCGGATGGGCCTGGAGGAAGTCTTTCATCTCGCTGGAAGAACTGGCGCACGGGGTGACCGACGTCATGGTGTACATCCTTTGATTTGCTGCGGCGATGTGGGGATACGGCTGGCGCCTCACGGGCGACGATGGTTGCAGCTGTTGTTTTTTTCACTTTCCCATCGTGGGGATTGGTTGCCCGACCGGGCGCATTGATTCCCAGGGGCGGTTCCACTATAAAATGGCCTCAACGCAACAGACATTGGCATTTCGGCAAGCAGAGCGTGCATCAATGCAATATCAGATTACCCACGCCGACCTCTCCCTGGTCCTGGCCCTGGAACGCGGCCGTTCGTTGGCCAAGGCTGCCGAACTGCTCAAGGTGGACGTCTCGACGGTGTTCCGCTCGATCCGTCGCCTCGAGTCGGCACTGGGCACCGCGCTGTTCGTCAAAAGCCGTAAAGGCTACCTGCCCACCGACACCGCCCAGGCTCTGGCTGAGCAGGCCGAGCGCGCCGAACAGGCCCTGGAAGCCGCGCGCATCGCCATGACCAGCGGCGAACAGGTGGTCAGCGGCACGGTGCGGCTGACCTGCACCGAGGCGGTAATGCACAGCCTGCTGCTGCCGGCATTGGCCGACTTCATGCCCAATTACCCGGCGTTGTCGCTGGAAATGGGCACCTCCAACACCTTCGCCAACCTCAGCCGGCGCGATGCCGACATCGCCCTGCGCCTGACCAATACGCCCCCCGAACACTTGGTAGGCCGCTGCCTGGGCTCGACCTCCTACGTGATCTGCGGCCAGCCGCAGTGGCGCGAACGGCTGACCGAGTCGGCCAGCAGCGTGCCGTGGATTGCCCCGGACGACTCGATGCAGGACCACCCGACCGTGGTCTGGCGCAACCAGCAATACCCTGGGTTGAGCCCGCGCTACCAATGCAGCGGCATGTCGACCATTGCGCAACTGGTCAGCACCGGGCTGGGCGTGGCGGCGCTGCCCGACTACATGGTGCATGCCTTGCCTGGCGTCGATGCGCTGAGCGGCCCGCTGCCCGGTTGCGACACCCAGCTGTGGCTGTTGACCCGGCCCGATTGCCGGGCGTTGCGCTCGGTGCAAACATTGTTCGAGGAATTGACCCCGCGGTTGCGCGACGCGATGTTGTGAGATACAAGAGGAGGGTGTCTGTTGCGGCCCTTTCGCGGCTAAACCCGCCCCCACAGGGGCTGGCCTGATCCGCGCGTGGCAAAACAGCGCTTCCCTATTGGCTGGTGAATTTTTATACTATCGAGTCCGCCTGCCCATATTGGGCTGCACGCCCACCGCAATTGCTACTGAGGAAGACCATGGCCCGCGTAACTGTTGAAGACTGCCTGGAACACGTGGATAACCGCTTTGAGCTGGTCATGCTCTCGACCAAGCGCGCCCGTCAGCTGGCGACCGGCGGCAAAGAGCCACGCGTCGCGTGGGAAAACGACAAGCCGACCGTTGTTGCCCTGCGTGAAATCGCCGAAGGCATCGTCACCAACGAGTTCATCGCTGCTGAAGAGATCGTCACCGAGGATCCGGTCTTCGCCGCGTTCGAGGACGAGTCCAACGAGGCTGTCTGATTGATGCCAGGTCGACGTCGCGCGGCACAAGGCCCTCTTCCTCTGCAAGAGGTGAACCCATGCCGGGTATAGAAGCCTTAGCCGAACGGCTGTCGACCTACCTGGGCCCCGAGCAGGTCAACCTGGTTCGGCGCGCCTATTTCTACGCCGAGCAGGCCCACGACGGGCAGCGCCGCCGCAGCGGCGAGCCCTACGTGACCCACCCGCTGGCCGTGGCCAGCATCCTCGCCGACATGCACATGGACCATCAGAGCCTGATGGCCGCCATGCTGCACGATGTGATCGAAGACACCGGCATCGCCAAGGAAGCCCTCTGCCAGCAATTTGGCGAGACGGTTGCCGAACTGGTCGATGGGGTCAGCAAGCTGACCCAGATGAACTTCGAGACCAAGGCCGAGGCGCAGGCCGAGAACTTCCAGAAAATGGCCATGGCCATGGCGCGCGATATCCGCGTGATCCTGGTCAAGCTGGCCGACCGCCTGCACAACATGCGCACGCTGGAAGTGCTGTCCGGTGAAAAACGCCGGCGCATTGCCAAGGAAACCCTCGAAATCTACGCCCCCATCGCCAACCGGCTGGGCATGCACACCGTGCGCGTCGAATTCGAAGACCTTGGCTTCAAGGCCATGCACCCAATGCGTTCGTCGCTGATTCACCGGGCGGTCAAGAGCGCCCGCGGCAACCGCAAAGAGATCGTCGCTAAAATCGAACAATCGCTGGCCAACTGCCTGGCTGCCGACGGCATCCAGGGCGAGGTCAGCGGCCGGCAGAAACACCTCTATGGCATCTACAAGAAGATGCGCGGCAAGCGCCGCGCCTTCAACGAGATCATGGACGTGTATGCCTTCCGCATCATCGTCGACAAGGTCGACACCTGCTACCGCGTGCTCGGCGCCGTGCACAACCTGTACAAGCCGCTGCCCGGTCGCTTCAAGGACTACATCGCGATCCCCAAGGCCAACGGCTACCAGTCGCTGCACACTACGCTGTTCGGCATGCACGGCGTGCCCATCGAAATCCAGATCCGCACCCGCGAGATGGAAGAGATGGCCAACAACGGCATCGCCGCCCACTGGCTGTACAAGTCCAACGACGACGAGCAGCCAAAAGGCAGCCACGCGCGGGCACGCCAGTGGGTCAAGGGCATCCTCGAACTGCAGCAGCGCGCGGGCAACTCGCTGGAATTCATCGAGAGCGTGAAGATCGACCTGTTCCCGGACGAGGTCTATGTCTTTACGCCCAAGGGCCGGATCATGGAGCTGCCGAAAGGCTCCACGGCCGTCGACTTCGCCTATGCGGTGCACACCGACGTGGGCAACAGTTGCATCGCCTGCCGCATCAACCGCCGCCTGGCGCCCCTGTCTGAGCCCCTGCAAAGCGGTTCGACGGTAGAGATCGTCAGCGCGCCGGGCGCCCGGCCGAACCCGGCCTGGCTCAACTTCGTGGTCACCGGCAAGGCACGCACGCACATTCGCCACGCCCTCAAGCAACAGCGCCGCTCCGAGTCCATCAGCCTCGGCGAACGCCTGCTGAACAAGGTGCTGACCGGCTTCGACAGCAGCCTCGAAAAGATCCCGCAGGAGCGCATTCAGGCGATTCTCGCCGAGTACCGCCTGGAGCTTATCGAGGACCTGCTCGAAGACATCGGCCTGGGCAACCGCATGGCCTATGTGGTCGCGCGGCGCCTGCTGTCGGCCGAAGGCGAGCAACTGCCAACGCCGGAAGGCCCGCTGGCCATTCGCGGTACCGAAGGCCTGGTGCTCAGCTACGCCAAATGCTGCACGCCGATCCCCGGTGACCCGATCGTCGGCCACCTGTCGGCGGGCAAAGGCATGGTCGTGCACCTGGAGAACTGCCGCAACATCAGTGAAATTCGCCACAACCCAGAGAAGTGCGTGCAGCTCTCCTGGGCCAAGGACATCGCTGGCGAATTCAATGTCGAGCTGCGTGTCGAGCTGGAGCACCAGCGCGGCCTGATTGCGCTGCTGGCCAGCAGCGTGAATGCCGCCGACGGCAACATCGAGAAGATCAGCATGGACGAACGCGACGGCCGTATCAGCGTGGTCCAACTGGTGGTCAGCGTGCACGACCGCGTGCACCTGGCACGAGTGATCAAGAAGCTGCGTACCTTGACCGGTGTGGTCCGCATCACCCGCATGCGTACGTAGTCCGCCAACCGCAAGGAGTCATCATGAGCAAGTCCGTCATCAACAGCGACAAGGCCCCTGCCGCCATCGGTACCTACTCCCAGGCAATCAAGGCCGGCAACACCGTGTACATGTCGGGCCAGATCCCACTGGACCCCAAGACCATGGAACTGGTCGAAGGCTTCGAGGCCCAGACCGTGCAGGTCTTCGAGAACCTCAAGGCTGTGGCTGAAGCCGCGGGTGGCTCGTTCAAAGACATCGTCAAGCTGAACATCTTCCTCACCGACCTGAGCCACTTCGCCAAGGTCAACGAAGTGATGGGCCGTTACTTCGAACAGCCTTACCCAGCCCGCGCCGCCATTGGCGTTGCCGCGCTGCCAAAAGGCTCCCAGGTCGAGATGGACGCGATCCTGGTCATCGAGTGATGCCCCTGGTGACGGGCGCCCTGCCCGTCACCTTCTCTCCCCAAGGTTACCCACCATGCGTCAAGCACTGCCCCTCGCGCTGGCAGCCCTGCTTCTGAGCGGTTGCGCCAGCCATAAACCCGAAGACTTCAACGGCACCTGGATCAACCAGGACGCCATCAAAGCCGCCGTCAAAAGTGGCAGCCTGCGTCAGGCACTGAATGAGCACGGCCCTGTGTTCGAGTGGAAACTCGACGTGGCTCACCAACAGGCCAGCTTCAGCAATGGCTTCGAGGCGGCCGACGGCCAGTTGAGCGCCAACGAGAAGCAATGGCTGGCCAGCTTCCAGGACGGCCAGACCGAGCAGCTGGCGCTGGATGGCGACGAGCTGAAAACCACCGCGCAGTCCGGTACCGAACAAACCTTCGTGCGCGTCAAGCAACCCGGCAATGCACCGCTGGGTGGCAGCTTCGAGAAGGCGCTGTACCAGGCCTACCTGGGCGGTGAATGGAAAATCATCGACGGCCAGGGCAAAGGCACCGCCGTTCGCTTCAGCGACACCGGCAACGTCAGTGGCCTGCCTGGCCCGGACCGTTTTGCCCTGTGCCTGGCCGGCGATTGCGCGACCATGGGCGGTAGCAACGACAGCCTGTGGCTAGAGCGCAAACAGCGCGGCGCGCCGTTTATCATCAAGCGTGATGGCGACACGCTGGAGATTTTCCAGGCCGTTAACCGCGCGAAGCCGGATGAAATGCCGGTATTGGCGGCCGGTGCTCGGCAATGGGTGCTGGAGAAGGACTGAGGCCTGCCAGGATCTCTACCCGTCACGCCGGCCCTTTCGCGGGTAACCCCGCTCCCACAGGTACCCCGCTGACAACAGAATCAGCGCTCACCCTGTGGGAGCGGGTTTACCCGCGAAGAGGCCGGTAGACTCACCCCTTACCCTGCAGAATCGCCGCATACCCTTCTTTGTAACTGGGGTACTCTGGCACCCAGCCCAACGCCCGCACACGGGCATTGCTGCAGCGCTTGCTGCCCGTACGGCGTACCCGCTGCTCATCCGACCACTCGGTAACGCCCAGGTACCCACGCAACCAGCCCACCACATCGGCCAGCGGCGCCGGGTCGTCATCGACACCTATATAGCAGTCATCCAGCGCCACGCCGTCGGCATCGGCCTGCAGCAGATAAGCCAGCAAGCTTGCGGCGTCTTCGGCATGAATACGGTTGCCATACAGCGGCGGCTCTTCAGCCACACGGTAGCCCTGACGCACCTGGCTCAGTAGCCATTCACGGCCCGGCCCGTAGATGCCGGTCAAGCGCACCACGCTTGCCGGGATACCACTGGCCAGCGCCAAGCGCTCGGCGTCGAGCATGATCCGGCCAGAGTACCCTTCCGGCTCGGTGGCAGCCGTCTCGTCGACCCACTCGCCGTCTTTTTGCGCAAGCACGCTGCTGCTGGACACAAACAGCAAGCGACGCGGGTGCTGATCACGTTCGGCAAGCCAGGCCAGCACATGGCGCAACCCGTCGACATAGGCCGACTGATACCCCGCCTCGTCGTGCTGGCTGGCCGCCACGCAGTACACCAGGTAGTCCGGCGCTCGCTGTGGCCACGCTGGCGGGATGGTGGGTTCGGCCAGGTCGGCAGCCACCGGCACAACACCCGCTGGCAGGTGCTCGACCGCGCGGCGCAGGCCACTCACCTGCCAGCCGCGGGCCAGCAATTGCTGGGCCAGACGGCCGCCCACATCACCACAACCTACGACCATTGCTGAAAGGTCTGACATCTCAAAACTCCCTAGACCAGTTGATCAAACCCGCCACGCTACACGATGAGTGGCTAGACCTTAGGTGAAAAAAGCAACAAGATTACTTTTGTTAACAAGAATTACTTGCAATAATGGCGCCCCTATCTGTTCTCGGCCTATCTCGAGGCCTTGGAGAACGTTCACTCTTTTTCTTCATCAGGTCCGGCCAGCATGACACGTACTCAACCCTCCGCTTCGCCAACCCCGTCGCGCGCCTGGCGTGCCATTGCCGCGCTGATGTTCAGCCTGGTGCTGGCCCCAGTGGCCATGGCCGATGAGCCAACAGCCAACGCCAGCACCCCGGCTGCCGCTACTGCCCCAGCTAACACCGCTGCTGCCCCAGCTGCAGACGGCTCGGCACCTGTCGCCAACGCCCCGGCCGATGCGCCAGCCGCTGTAGACCCAAGCGTCGAAGCACTGGTCGAAGATACGTCCCTGGGCATGGCGCACGACCTGTCCCCATGGGGCATGTACAAAAACGCCGACATCGTGGTGAAGATCGTCATGATCGGCCTGGCCATCGCCTCGATCATCACGTGGACCATCTGGATTGCCAAGGGCTTCGAGCTGATGGGCGCCAAGCGTCGTCTGCGCGGCGAGATCGCCCAGCTGAAGAAATCCGCCAGCCTCAAGGAAGCCAGCGACGTCTCGAACAAGGAAGGCACCTTGGCTCACACCTTGGTCCACGATGCGCTCGAAGAGATGCGCCTGTCGACCAATGCACGTGAAAAAGAGGGCATCAAGGAGCGCGTCGCCTTCCGCCTTGAGCGCCTGGTAGCCGCCAGCGGCCGCAACATGAGCAGCGGCACCGGCGTGCTCGCCACCATTGGTTCGACCGCACCTTTCGTCGGCCTGTTCGGCACCGTGTGGGGCATCATGAACAGCTTCATCGGCATCGCCAAGACCCAAACCACCAACCTGGCAGTGGTTGCCCCAGGCATCGCCGAAGCCCTGCTGGCAACCGCCTTGGGCCTGGTTGCAGCAATCCCGGCAGTGGTCATCTACAACGTCTTCGCCCGCTCCATTACCGGCTACAAGGCTCAGGTGTCTGACGCTTCTGCCCAGGTGCTGCTGCTGGTCAGCCGTGACCTGGACCACCAAGGCAGCGAGCGCGCCGCCCCGCACATGGTGAAAGTGGGGTAAGCCATGGGCCTGCATCTCAACGAAGGTGGCGACGACCTCGCCGAAAACCACGAAATCAACGTTACGCCGTTTATCGACGTGATGCTGGTACTGCTGATCATCTTCATGGTGGCGGCGCCCCTGGCCACGGTCGACATCAAAGTCGACCTGCCGGCCTCGACCGCCAAGCCAGCGCCGAGGCCCGAGAAACCGGTGTTCGTCAGCGTCAAGGCCGACCAGAAGCTGTATGTCGGCGACGATCAGGTCCCTGCCCCCGACCAGCTTGGCCCGATGCTCGATGCCAAGACCAAGGGCGACAAGGAAACCACCATCTTCTTCCAGGCCGACAAGGGCGTGGATTACGGTGACCTGATGGAAGTGATGAACAACATGCGCGCGGCCGGCTATTTGAAAGTCGGTCTGGTAGGTCTCGAGACGGCAGCCAAGAAATGACGAAGACGCGGCACAATCTGGCGCGTTACAGCGGCAGCCTGGCACTTGTGCTGGGTGTCCATGCCGTCGCTGTGCTGCTCACGCTCAATTGGTCGGTGCCTCAGGCCATCGAGCTGCCGCCGGCAGCCATGATGGTCGAGCTGGCACCGTTGCCGGAGCCTGCGCCACCACCTCCTCCAAAAGCCGTCCCACAGCCGCCGGCACCGGTTGAAGAACTGCCGTTGCCCAAGCTGGTGGAAGCCCCTAAACCCAAGATCGCCATCGCCAAGCCGCCCAAGCCGAAGGCCAAGCCCCAGCCGCCCAAGCCCGAGAAAAAGCCTGAGCCGCCGAAGGAAGCGCCGCCGACCGAAAGCGTGGTAGACGCACCGCCAAGCAACACGCCGCCGCAGAAGTCCGCGGCACCGGCACCGAGCATTGCGTCCAACAGCAACGCCCTGCCTACCTGGCAGAGTGACCTGCTGCGCCACTTGGCCAAGTACAAGCGTTACCCGGAAGACGCGCGTCGTCGCGGCCTGCAGGGCATCAACCGCCTGCGCTTCGTGGTCGATGCCGAAGGCAAGGTGGTGTCGTACGCCATGGCCGGTGGTTCGGGCAGCGCGGCGCTGGACCGGGCGACCCTGGAAATGATCCGTCGTGCCGGCACGGTACCCAAGCCGCCACCCGAGTTGTTGAACAACGGCACGATCGAAGTCGTGGCGCCGTTCGTCTACTCGCTGGACCGCCGCTGAGACTTTTGTTTCTGTCACAAATCGGCAAGTCTGATAACGTGCGTCTATCGATTGCAGCCGCTATGCTGGGCTCGCAACTTCATGGACGCACGTTATGACCCTCACAGAATTACGCTACATCGTCACACTCGCCCAGGAACAACATTTCGGCCACGCGGCCGAACGTTGCCACGTGAGCCAACCGACCCTGTCGGTCGGTGTGAAGAAGCTCGAGGACGAGCTTGGCGTGCTGATCTTCGAGCGCAGCAAGAGCGCAGTGCGCCTGACCCCGGTCGGTGAAAGCATCGTCGCCCAGGCGCAGAAGGTACTGGAACAGGCCCAAGGCATCCGCGAGCTGGCCCAGGCCGGCAAAAACCAGCTGACTGCCCCGCTCAAGGTCGGTGCCATCTATACCGTCGGCCCTTATCTGTTCCCGCACCTGATCCCGCAGCTGCACCGTGTGGCGCCGCAGATGCCGCTGTACATCGAAGAGAACTTCACCCACGTACTGCGCGAAAAACTGCGCAACGGCGAACTCGACGCAGTGATCATCGCCCTGCCGTTCAACGAAGCCGACGTGCTGACCCTGCCGCTGTACGATGAGCCATTCTGCGCTTTGATGCCTGCCGACCACCCATGGACGGCCAAAAAGACCATCGACACCGCCATGCTCAACGACAAGAGCCTGCTGCTGCTCGGTGAAGGCCACTGCTTCCGCGACCAGGTCCTGGAAGCCTGCCCGACATTGAACAAAGGCGGCGAAGGCTCCCGGCACACCACGGTGGAATCCAGCTCCCTGGAAACCATTCGGCACATGGTTGCCTCGGGCCTTGGCGTCTCGATCCTGCCGCTGTCGGCAGTGCACAGCCACCATTACGCGCCAGGCATCATCGAAGTGCGCCCGCTGACTGCGCCAGCACCGTTCCGCACCGTGGCCATCGCCTGGCGTGCCAGCTTCCCGCGGCCCAAGGCCATCGAGATCCTCGCTGACTCGATCCGCCTCTGCTCGGTCGCCAAACCTCCTGTGGAACAGCCGGCCTGAGTCATGAGTGAGCTGTCGAAGGTCCCGGTCACGGTGCTCAAAGGGGTCGGCGATGCCATGGCGGAAAAACTCGCCAAGGTTGGCCTGGAGAACCTGCAGGACATACTGTTCCACCTGCCCCTGCGCTACCAGGACCGCACCCGTGTGGTGCCCATTGGCGAGCTGCGCCCGGGGCAGGATGCCGTGATCGAAGGTGTAGTAAGCGGTGCGGACGTCACCATGGGCAAGCGCCGCAGCCTCGTGGTGCGCCTGGGTGACGGCAGCGGCGTATTGAGCCTGCGCTTCTATCACTTCAGCAATGCGCAAAAAGAAGGCCTGAAACGCGGCACGCACCTGCGCTGCTATGGCGAAGCACGCCCCGGCGCCTCTGGCCTGGAGATCTACCACCCGGAGTACCGGGCGCTCAACGGCGACGAGCCTCCGCCCCCGGTGGAACAGACCCTGACGCCGATCTACCCGTCCACCGAAGGCCTCACCCAGCAACGCCTGCGCCTGCTCTGCCAGCAGAGCCTGGGCATGCTCGGCCCGCGCAGCCTGCCCGACTGGCTGCCCGATGAGCTGGCCCGGGACTACCAGTTGGCGCCGTTGGACGATGCCATCCGCTACCTGCACAACCCGCCGGCCGATGCCGACCTCGACGAGCTTGCCGAAGGCCAGCATTGGGCTCAACACCGCCTGGCGTTCGAAGAGCTGCTGACCCACCAGCTGTCGCAGCAACGCCTGCGCGAGAGCCTGCGCAGCCTGCGTGCCCCCGTACTGCCCAAGGCCAGCCGGTTGCCGGCGCAATACCTGGCCAACCTGGGCTTCAAGCCGACCGGCGCCCAGCAACGGGTGGCCAACGAAATTGCCTACGACCTGGCCCAGGCCGAGCCCATGATGCGCCTGGTACAGGGCGATGTCGGGGCCGGTAAAACGGTGGTCGCTGCACTGGCGGCACTGCAAGCGCTGGAGGCTGGTTACCAGGTGGCGTTGATGGCCCCCACCGAGATCCTCGCCGAACAGCACTTCATTACCTTCAAGCGCTGGCTCGAACCGCTGGGCATCGAGGTGGCATGGCTGGCCGGCAAGCTCAAGGGCAAGGCCCGGGCCAGCTCGCTGGAGCAAATCGCCAACGGTGCACCGATGGTGGTGGGCACCCATGCGCTGTTCCAGGAAGAGGTCAAATTCAAGCACCTGGCCCTGGCGATCATCGATGAGCAGCACCGGTTCGGTGTGCAGCAACGCCTGGCCCTGCGCAAAAAAGGTGTGGCCGGCGAGCTGTGCCCGCACCAGCTGATCATGACTGCGACGCCGATCCCTCGGACCTTGGCGATGAGCGCCTACGCCGACCTCGACACCTCGGTCCTCGACGAACTGCCACCCGGGCGTACGCCGGTGAACACCGTGCTGGTGGCCGACAGCCGCCGCTTCGAGGTGGTCGAGCGGGTACGCGCCGCCTGTGCCGAGGGGCGTCAGGCCTATTGGGTGTGCACCCTGATCGAAGAATCCGAAGAGCTGACCTGCCAGGCGGCCGAGAGCACCTATGAAGAGCTTGGCAGCGCCTTGGGCGAGCTACGCGTCGGCCTTATCCACGGGCGCATGAAGCCTGCGGAAAAGGCCGAGATCATGGCCCAGTTCAAGGCCGGTGAGCTGCAACTGCTGGTGGCAACCACGGTCATCGAGGTGGGGGTGGACGTGCCTAATGCCAGCCTGATGATCATCGAGAACCCCGAACGCCTGGGCCTGGCCCAACTGCACCAGCTGCGTGGCCGGGTTGGCCGGGGCAGCGCAGTGAGCCACTGCGTGTTGCTGTATCACCCGCCACTGTCGCAGATCGGCCGCGAACGCCTGGGGATCATGCGTGAAACCAACGATGGTTTCATCATCGCGGAAAAAGACCTGGAACTGCGCGGCCCCGGCGAGATGCTGGGAACACGCCAGACCGGCCTGCTACAGTTCAAGGTCGCTGACCTGATGCGTGATGCCGACCTGCTGCCGGCCGTACGTGATGCCGCCCAAGCGCTGATCGCGCGCTGGCCGGACCATGTCAGCCCGTTGCTTGACCGCTGGCTGCGGCACGGCCAGCAATACGGCCAAGTGTGACGCCAGTCCCACAATGGATCCAGATTTGCGGCGGGACTGGTTATACTTCGCGTTTAAAAGAATTAGTGGATACGGACCATGACTGAAGTTGCCCTGGACACCGCAACCCCACACGCGCCCTCTGTTATCCGGCTGCTGCTCGATAAGGTTGGCGTCACCTACCGCGAAGTGCTCGAGCATGCGCAATTGCCTGCCGCCTCGCGGGTGCAGGCGGTGCTCCTCGACGACGAAGTCGGCGCCCTGATGGTGTTGTTCCCGCAGAGCCAGCTGCTTGACCTGAATCGCCTGACCGAGCTGACCGGCCGCAAGCTGACCGCCGTATCGGTCCCCCGGCTCAAGCAGATGCTCGACAAGCACCACCTCAAGCGCCTGCCGGGCATTCCGGCGTTGACCAGCTCGCCGTGCCAGTACGAAAAAAGCCTGCTCGACTGCGAGACGGTGCTGATTCAGTCCGGCGAAGCTGGCCTGTTGCTGGAAATCGACCGCGCGAACTTCAAGCGCATGCTCGCCAAGGCCAGCGCCAGCAGCTTTGGCCAGGAGGTGAAGGCCATCAGCCCGAACCTCGACCGGCCCGATGACGACTCCCACGAAATCACCCAGGCGGTCCAGGCCTTTACCGCGCGACGTATCCAGAAGCGCCTGGAAGAAACCATCGAAATCCCGCCATTGGCCGACACGGCGCAGAAAATCATCAAGCTGCGGGTAGACCCCAACGCCAGCATCGATGACATCACCGGCGTGGTCGAGACCGACCCTGCGCTGGCTGCGCAGGTGGTCAGCTGGGCGGCATCGCCCTACTACGCCTCGCCAGGCAAGATCCGTTCAGTGGAAGACGCCATCGTGCGCGTGCTGGGCTTCGACCTGGTCATCAACCTGGCCTTGGGGCTGGCCCTGGGCAAGACCCTGAGCCTGCCCAAGGACCACCCGCAGCAGGCCACTCCGTATTGGCAGCAGTCGATCTACACCGCAGCCATCATCGAAGGCCTGACCCGCGCCATGCCGCGGGCAGAGCGCCCGGAAGCCGGCCTGACCTACCTGGCGGGGCTGCTGCACAACTTTGGCTATCTGCTGCTGGCGCACGTGTTCCCGCCGCACTTCTCGCTGATCTGCCGGCACCTGGAGGTCAACCCGCACCTGTGCCACACCTATGTGGAACAGCACCTGCTGGGCATCAACCGCGAACAGATCGGCGCGTGGTTGATGAAGCTGTGGGACATGCCAGAAGAGCTCTCGACGGCGCTGCGCTTCCAGCACGACCCGTCTTATGACGGCGACTATGCAGCGTTCCCCAACCTGGTGTGCCTGGCGACGCGCCTGCTGCGTTCGCGCGGTATTGGCTCGGGGCCTCAGGAAGAGGTACCCGATGAACTGCTGGAGCGGTTGGGGGTGACTCGGGAGAAGGCCGAGGATGTGGTGAACAAGGTGCTGGAGGCCGAAACCCTGCTGCGGGAACTGGCATCGCAGTTTCACGCCCCGCACTAATAGCTTGGGGCGTCCTGCGCACCCGTTGTAGGAGCAGCCTTGCGCTGCGAAGAGGCCGGTGAAAACACAGTGAATCTTCGCTGCAGTCACCGGCCTCTTCGCAGCACAAGGCTGCTCCTACAGGGCCAGGCTTAGCGCTTTTTCTTCGGCTTGAGGTACTTCATCAAGCCCTGGAACCACATCACCAACGCCGGATTGCCCTTGATCTGGATGTGCTTGTCCTGAATCCCCTGCATGAAGGCCAACTGCTTGTTGCTTGCCTGCAGCGTGGCGAACCCGTAAGCGGCATCTTTGAACGCAATGGCGAACGCCGGCTGCGGGTGCACGCCACCTTTGCTGCTGATGCGCTCGTCGCTGACGATGAAGTGCCGGGCGATTTTGCCGTCCAGGGTCTGCATCTGGAATACCAGATCCTTGTCCTTGAGCTGCTGCTTGAACGCCGGGTTGTTACGGCTGGCCCTGGCCATCAACAGCCCCATCGCCCAGAGAAGAAAGCGGAACTTCATCAACGCGCCTCGAATAAAAAATGACTGAGTCGCGCAGTTTATCCTCTTCCAGAACTATTTATGCAAGTTCGAAACATATCCCTACAGAAAGCACAACGGGCGCCCTGGGGCGCCCGCTGAACCGACACTGGGGATGTCAGGATTCGATCACTTGCCTTTCTTGGCTGGCTTGGCCGGTACGTCGACGCTTTCACGCAGGTTCTTGCCTGGCTTGAAGGCTACGGTGTTGCTGGCCTTGATCTTCACCGGCTCGCCGGTCTGGGGGTTCTTGCCGGTACGCGCACCACGGTGACGTTTTTCAAAGGTGCCGAAACCGACCAGGGTCACGGTCTCCTTGTCCAGCGCACCGGTAATGCTGTCGAGGATCGCATTCAGCACCACGTTGGCCTTTTCCTTGGTCAGATCGGCCTTTTCGGCGATGACAGCGGCGAGTTCTGGTTTGCGCATAGTGAAGCCTCTTTGACGGGATTTTTTGTTGTTATGCCGTGCTGCCTCTGGGAGCAGCGCTCAAGGCACCGCAGGCTCTAATCTGCGGCAGACGGGAGTGAGAATGGCACGCTCACCGAGGCCGCGCCAGTATCTGGGCGGCCATTGTGCGGGCAATAACAGGATAAATCCGACAGAACGCCCGCTATTTACGCCATTACCGGGGGTAACTGACGATTCAGCGCCAGCTTTTCCATCACGGCCGCACCGGTCAGGGCATAGCCCAGCAGCTTGCCGTCGGCATCGTGGCAGAGCACCTTGAGGTCGCTGCCCTGCCCCTCCACCTGCCAGTTGCCGTCGTGCCCTTGCGGGGGCGGCGAGACCACCAGCGGGCATGCGGGGGTCTTCACGGTGATCGGCATCGCCCCGTAACTGACGGCCGTGGGGTTGCCGGCCAGGGTTTGCGCCAAGGCGCGGGCACAGCTCATCAGCGGCATCACATAGAGCAGGTTGATGCCGTCCACCTCAGCGCAGTCGCCCAGGGCGAAGATATTGGCGTGGGACGTGCGCAACTGCCGGTCCACCACCACGCCGCGATTAGTCTGCAGGCCAGCAGCGGCGGCCAGATCAGTACGCGGGCGCAAGCCGATGGCTGAAACCACCAGGTCGCAGGCGATCACGCTACCGTCGGACAGGTGCGCCTCAAGGCCCTGCGCAACCTGCTGCAGGCGCGTCAGCACCGGGCCCAGGTGGAAGCGCACGCCAAGGCCTTCAAGCCCGGCCTGCACGGCAGCGGCGGCGGCTGGGTGCAACAGGGTCGGCATCACCTGCTCGCACGGGGCCACCACCTCGACCTGGAACCCGCCCAGGCTCATGTCATTGGCGAATTCGCAGCCAATCAGGCCGGCGCCCAGAATCAACACGCGCTGCTTGCCAGCAGCGGCGGCGCGAAAGCGTGCGTAGTCCTCCAGGTCGTTGATCGGGAATACCTGCCCGCCAGCGTCGCCCTCGATCGGCACCTGCACGGTCTGGGCGCCCCAGGCCAGCACCAGGTCGCGATAGGCCACGGCCTCTTCGCCGATCCACAGGCGCTTGTGGCCGGGGTCGATGCCGCTGATACGGGTGTGGGTGCGGATTTCGGCCTTGAGCTGCTCGGCCATCGCACCTGGCTCGGCCATGCACAACCCATCGGCATCCTTGAGCTTGGCAAAACCCGTGGAGAGCATGGGCTTGGAGTAGGAACGACCATCGTCGGCGGTAATCAACAGCAGCGGCGTCTCGCCATCGAGCTTGCGAAATTCACGGGCCAGGTTGTAGCCGGCCAGGCCAGTACCGATGATGACTACGGGGGACGTCATGTCGTGCTTACCTCAGGGTGGTAAAAGGGGATGATCAGCCGATGGCGATCATTTCGAAGTCGCTCTTGCCGACGCCGCAGTCGGGGCACAGCCAGTCTGCAGGCACGTCTTCCCAGCGGGTGCCGGGGGCGATGCCGTCGTCGGGCCAGCCTTCGGCTTCGTCGTAGATCAGGCCACAGACAATACATTGCCATTTTTTCATCGGTACGGATTCCTCGTTTCAGGCTCGGGCTTGTGTCGCTGCTGATGGCCCCCCAGGGGGCCGCCGCGCAATCTTTGGGGGCTTTTTACTGGCCCTGCCAGCAGTATGCAAGCAGTCGGGGCAATCATGCTAAGCTCGCCGCCTCTCTGGCTGTAACAAGCATACCGACGTGTCGTACGAATCCCCGCAAGCAGCCGCTGTCGCGTGGCTGCCGTATTCACAGCTGGCGACCGAGATCGACCAGCCGACCCTGGACTGGCTGTTCGACGAGGGCTCGCTGACCCGCCGCCTGACCCGCCTGTCCCACGATCATTTCTCCGTCACCCCGCTGCTGGAAGGCTGGCAGCCACTGCGTGATGACGAATGCCTGGCCCTGGGCATCGCGCCGGGGGCGCAAGGCTGGGTGCGCGAGGTGTACCTGCGTGGCCACGGCCAGCCCTGGGTGTTCGCCCGCAGCGTGGCCAGCCGCAGTGCCCTGGAGCGCGGTGGCCTGGACCTCGAGACCCTGGGCAGCCGCTCGCTGGGCGAGTTGCTGTTCTGTGACCAGGCGTTCATTCGCCACCCCCTGCAAGTGTGCAGTTATCCACAGGCCTGGTTACCGACCGAGGCCCGCCATGATGCGCTTTGGGGCCGACGCTCACGCTTTGAGCGGGACGGCCTGGACCTGCTGGTAGCCGAGGTGTTCCTGCCAGCCCTGTGGCAAGCGGCCAAGGAGGAAAACCGCTGATGTACCTGCAACTGCTCAAGTCGCTCAACCGCGTGCACCCGCGCGCCTGGGACTTTGTCCAGCTCAGCCGCATGGACCGCCCCATCGGCATTTACCTGCTGCTGTGGCCGACCCTGTCGGCTGTATGGATTGCAGGGCAAGGTTCGCCGACCCTGGCCAACGTGCTGATCTTCGGCCTCGGCGTGGTGCTGATGCGCGCTGCAGGCTGCTGCATCAATGACTTTGCCGACCGCAAGGTCGATGGCCACGTCAAACGCACCGCCGACCGCCCCTTGGCCAGCGGCCGGGTCAAGCCCCGCGAGGCGCTGGCACTGTTCGCGATCCTGGTCGGGGTGAGCTTCCTGCTGGTGCTGTGTACCAACAGCCGGACCGTCTGGCTGTCGTTCGGCGCCGTGGCCTTGGCGTTCTGCTACCCGTTCATGAAGCGCTACACCTATTACCCGCAGGTGGTGCTGGGCGCCGCGTATTCCTGGGGTATCCCCATGGCGTTCACCGCTGCCGGGGGCGAGCTGCCGGCCAGTGCCTGGCTGCTGTACATCGCCAACCTGCTGTGGACCGTGGGCTACGACACCTACTACGCCATGGTCGACCGCGACGATGACCTGAAGATCGGCGTCAAATCGACGGCCATCCTGTTTGGCGAAGCCGATCGGGTGATCATCCTGACCTTGCAGTTGCTGTCGTTGGCTTGCCTGCTGTTGGCCGGGAGCCGCTTCGAGCTGGGCGGCTGGTTCCACCTGGGGCTGCTGGGGGCGGCGTTGTGCTTTGCCTGGGAGTTCTGGTCGACGCGCAAACTGGACCGCGAGTCGTGCTTCAAGGCGTTTCTGCACAATCACTGGGCGGGATTGCTGGTGTTCATTGGGGTCGTGCTGGATTACGCACTGCGCTGACTCTTCTGGGGCTGCTTTGCAGCCCATCGCGGCACAAGGCCGCTCCCACAGGGTCCTCCATACGCCGATCAATGTGGGAGCAACTGTCTTGTGGTGCTTGTTCCGGCCGCATCGCTGGCAAGCCCACACAGAGTCCTGCATACGCCGATCAATGTGGGAGCGGCCTTGTGCCGCGAAGGGCCGCACAGCGGCCCCGGCTATGTCACGGCTTGGCCACGTGCCAGACGTCTTTCATGCCGTCACCGGTGGTATCGCCAGCCTTCTTGTCCTTGACGAAGGTGTACAGCGGCTTGCCGTCATAGGCCCATTGCATCGTGCCATCGTCACGCTTGATCTTTGTCCACTTGCCATCGGCCTTTTCCCCATCCATCACCTTCAACGGCGGCCAATTCGTTGCGCAATCACCATTGCACATCGACTTGCCCCCAGCGTCCTTGTCAAAGGTGTACAGCGTCATGCCGGCATGATCGACCCACATGCCATCCTTCTCCATCGCATGGTGGGCTGAGGCCACCCCCGGGAGTGCCAGCGCAGCAAGAAGGGCCATCCAGCTCAGCGTATGTCGTGTCATTGGATTCACCATTGTTTCCGGGGAAATGAGTTCTGATAGCCGCCGCAGCGGCCCTTTCAAGCCTAGTCCAGTCATGGAATGTCGCCAGAACAGCCAATGCTCTGTCACACAGCTGCAATAATTCCGTTATCTAATGCGGGCCAGACACGATTTTCCAGGAGAGGTTTTGAGCATGGTTGGCAGGAACATTCTGATCGTCGACGACGAAGCGCCTATTCGCGAGATGATCGCCGTTGCATTGGAAATGGCCGGCTACGACTGCCTGGAAGCGGAGAACTCGCAACAGGCCCACGCGATCATCGTCGACCGCAAGCCTGACCTGATCCTGCTCGACTGGATGCTGCCGGGCACCTCGGGCATCGAACTGGCCCGCCGCCTGAAGCGTGACGAGCTGACCGGGGACATCCCGATCATCATGCTCACCGCCAAAGGTGAAGAGGACAACAAGATCCAAGGCCTGGAAGTGGGCGCCGATGACTACATCACCAAACCCTTCTCGCCCCGCGAGCTGGTCGCCCGCCTGAAAGCCGTGCTGCGTCGCACCGGCCCGAGCGACAGCGAGGCGCCGATCGAAGTCGGTGGCCTGCTGCTTGACCCGATCAGCCACCGCGTGACCATCGACGGCAAACCGGCCGAGATGGGCCCCACCGAATACCGCCTGCTGCAGTTCTTCATGACCCACCAGGAGCGCGCCTACACCCGTGGCCAGTTGTTGGACCAGGTTTGGGGCGGCAACGTCTATGTCGAGGAGCGTACCGTCGACGTGCACATCCGCCGCTTGCGCAAGGCGCTGGGTGAAGCCTACGAAAATCTGGTACAAACCGTCCGCGGCACTGGCTACCGTTTCTCGACCAAGAGCTGATACGCCTGCACGCCTGGCTGCACGACGTTGTACAAGGACCGTCAATTGAACCAGAACTGGCACGCGACCCTGATTCGCCACCTGCTGCTGCTTATCTCTGTCTGCCTGCTCGGCGGGCTGGTCAGCGGTTATTACGGCTGGAGCCTGGCCATCGGCCTGGCCCTGTACCTGGGTTGGACCCTCAAGCAGCTGCTGCGCCTGCATGACTGGCTGCGCAACCATCAACCCGACGAGGCCCCGCCAGACGGCTACGGCCTGTGGGGCGAAGTGTTCGACAGCATCTACCACCTGCAACGTCGCGACCAACGCGTACGCGGCCGCCTGCAGGCGGTGATCGACCGGGTGCAGGAGTCCACTGCCGCGCTGCGCGACGCGGTGATCATGCTCGACAGCGACGGCAACCTGGAATGGTGGAACCGCGCCGCCGAAACCCTGCTGGGCTTCAAGACCCCGCAGGACGGCGGCCAACAGGTGACCAACCTGGTGCGCCACCCTCGCTTCAAGGAATACTTCGAAGCGGAGAACTACGTCGAACCGCTGGAAATCCCTTCGCCGATCAATGACCGGATGCGTGTGCAGCTGCACATCACCCGCTACGGCAATAACGAGCACCTGATGCTGGTGCGCGATGTCACCCGCATCCATCAGCTCGAACAGATGCGCAAGGACTTCGTCGCCAACGTTTCCCATGAGTTGCGTACGCCGCTGACGGTGATTACCGGCTACCTGGAAACCTTGCTCGACAACGTCGAGGATGTGAACCCGCGCTGGACCCGAGCCCTGCAGCAGATGAGCCAGCAAGGTTCACGCATGCAGACCCTGCTCAATGACTTGCTGTTGCTGGCCAAGCTGGAGGCCACCGACTACCCCTCCGACAACCTGCCCGTGCCCGTCGATGCCCTGCTGCAGTCGATCAAGGGCGATGCCCAGGCGCTGTCCGGCCCCCGTAACCAGCGCATCAGCCTGGAAGCCGCACCCGGCGTCAGCCTCAAGGGCAGCGAGGCAGAGCTGCGCAGTGCGTTCTCAAACCTGGTGTTCAACGCGGTCAAGTACACCCCGGACGAGGGCAGCATTCGTATCCGCTGGTGGGCCGATGCCCAGGGTGCGCACCTCAGCGTGCAGGATTCGGGTATCGGCATCGATGCCAAGCATTTGCCACGGCTGACCGAGCGCTTCTACCGCGTCGACTCCAGCCGGGCGTCCAATACCGGGGGCACGGGGTTGGGCCTGGCGATCGTCAAGCATGTGCTGCTGCGCCATCGCGGGCGCTTGGAGATCAGCAGCGTGCCGGGGCATGGCAGCACCTTTACCTGTCACTTTGCGCCGGCACAATTGGCCAACGGCAAGGGTTGAGAAGGCTGCACTGCAACCCCATCAAGACCATCACCCTTTGCTTTTGCGGCTTCAACCGCTACATTGGATCCCCTGTGCCAGCCTGTGCTGGCACTTTTTTTCTCCATTCCTCAAAGACGGACCCCGTAAAAACTCCATCATGGACCCTTCCCCTGGTATCAGCCTCACCTCGTTATTCGCCGATTTCGGCATGATCATCTTTGCCTTGCTCCTGGTGCTGCTCAACGGCTTTTTCGTTGCCGCCGAGTTCGCCATGGTCAAGCTGCGCTCAACCCGCGTCGATTCCATCGCCGAACTGCACGGCTGGCGTGGCAGCATCCTGCGCAAGGTGCACAACCAGCTCGACGCCTACCTGTCCGCCTGCCAGCTGGGCATCACCCTCGCCTCCTTGGGCCTGGGCTGGGTCGGCGAGCCGGCGTTCGCCCACCTGCTGGAGCCGCTGCTGGCCTACATGGGCGTGGACACGCCAGAGCTGATCAAGGGCATTTCGTTCTTCGTCGCCTTCTTCGTCATCTCTTACCTGCACATCGTGGTCGGTGAGCTGGCGCCCAAGTCCTGGGCAATCCGCAAGCCCGAGCTGCTGTCGCTGTGGACCGCGGTGCCGCTGTACCTGTTCTACTGGGCGATGTACCCGGCCATCTACCTGCTCAATGCCAGCGCCAACACCATCCTGCGCATTGCTGGCCAAGGTGAGCCTGGCCCGCACCACGAGCATCACTACAGCCGCGAAGAGCTCAAGCTGATCCTGCACTCCAGCCGTGGCCAGGACCCGAGCGACCAGGGCATGCGCGTGCTGGCCTCGGCAGTGGAAATGGGCGAGCTGGAAGTGGTCGACTGGGCCAACTCCCGCGAGGACATGGTCAGCATCGACGCGCACGCGCCGCTCAAGCAGATCCTGGCCCTGCTGCGCCGCCACAAGTTCAGCCGTTACCCGGTCTACGACGCCGAACGCGAAGAGTTCACCGGGTTGCTGCACATCAAGGACCTGTTGCTGGAGTTGGCCGAACTCGACCACCTGCCCGAAACCATCGACCTCGAAGACCTGGCCCGCCCGCTGGAGCGGGTTTCCCGGCATATGCCGCTGTCGCAGTTGCTGGAGCAGTTCCGCAAGGGCGGCGCGCATTTCGTGCTGGTCGAGGAAGCCGATGGCAAGGTAATCGGCTACCTGACCATGGAAGACGTGCTGGAAGTACTGGTCGGCGATATCCAGGATGAACACCGCAAGACCGAGCGCGGCATCCTCGCCTACCAGCCGGGCAAGCTGCTGGTGCGTGGTGACACGCCGCTGTTCAAGGTCGAGCGCCTGCTGGGCATCGACCTGGACCACATCGAGGCTGAAACCCTGGCAGGTCTGGTGTATGAAACGCTCAAGCGCGTCCCTGAAGAGGAAGAAGTGCTTGAGGTTGAAGGCCTGCGCATCATCATCAAGAAGATGAAAGGGCCGAAGATCGTGCTGGCCAAGGTGCTGAAGCTGGATTGACCTTACGGTCCCTCGTTCAGGGGTTGCCCGCCGTAAAGTCGGGCAGCCCACTGATCGGCCTGTCGAACTGATAGGGTATCGACTCCAGCGCCAACCCCACGTTGCGCTGCACCACAAAATGCAGGTGCGGGCCGGTGCTGTTGCCGGTGTTGCCGGACTTGGCCAGCATCTGCCCCTGCTTCACCCGCTGCCCCTCAGCCACCACCACCGAACCGCGCATCAGGTGCAGGTACACGCCCATGGTGCCGTCGGCGTGCAGGACCCTGACAAAATTGCCCGACGGGTTGCTGCCACGCCCGGTCTGGCTGTTCTCGACATTCACCACCACCCCTTCCCGGGCCGCAATGATGGTCGTGCCCTCAGGCATGGCGATATCCATGGCATAGCGCCCCTTGGGGCCAAAATGGCTGAAGCGGCCGTTGGGCCCCTGCGTCACCCGAAACGGCCCGCCCAGCCAGGGGAAGGCGTACCGATAACCCTGAGGCCGCAGCCCCGGGTCGCCCATTGCCTGCAGCAGCGTCGAGCGATAGCCCAGCAACGTCCCAGGGCGGCCCCGCAGCACGCTGAGCAACTGAGTTGAACGCCCTGGCAGCACCCTGCGCACGATCCGCGGCGCATTGCCGCCTTGGGCGTTGATCAGCTTGTCCAGGTGCAATTCGACCTGCACCGGCACATGCGATTCATTGCGCGCAGAAAAGCTCACGCCGCCCTGGAATACGATTGCGTTAAGCCGCACCTGGCTTTCCTGGCGCTCGACCATGGATTCATGCAGCTCGATCGGCTTGGCCCCGGGGCCTGGCCGGTCGGTATAGGCACCCACACCGTTGGCATCGGTAATCGGGTAGAGGGTCACGCCCAGGCTCGACGCCGAGGCCATGAGCAATGCACAAAACAGCAGCAGGCGGGCGGGCATGATAGTGGCTTTTTGACAGTTGTGATCTGTCGAAGCCTAGCAGCCGGTTTGGCGGGGGATATGACAGTTGGTCGGATGGTTATTCCGCGCCAAATACGAACCCTTGTAGGAGCGGCCTTGCGTCGCGAAGGGCCGCAAAGCGGCCCCAACAATATCTGCGTCAACGTCGAAATCGTGGGGCTGCTGCGCAGCCCTTTCGCGACGCAAGGCCGCTCCTACAAAGTGGCAGCGTGGATCAGGCGCCGGGCGTGAAGTGCTTCTGCGCCGTGCCGCGGGCAATCAGCCGCGACAGGTAGTCGAGCTTCTGCGCATCCTGATCGACGAACTTGAAGGTCAGCTGCAGCCAGTCACTGTCTGGCTTGGGCTCCAGCGCCGCAACGGCATGCAGGTAACCGTTCAGGCGCGCGACTTCGGCGTTTTCGCCTTGCTCCAGGTCCAGTACCGCGCCCTCCAGCACCTGCGGCAGCGCTTCGCTGCGGCGCACCACCAGCAGCGCCTCTTTCAGGCTCAACGCCTTGATCACGCACGGCTGTGTGCCGCTAGACAGGCGCAACTGGCCTTGGCCACGGCCACTGGGTGCAGCCGCAGGCGGTGCCGGTGCGTTGATCAACGGCTTGGCCGGCGCGGCAGCAGGCGCCGCGACCTTGACGGCTTCAGGCTTGCCGCCCGTCAGCGCGCTCAGCGAATCGTTGGCAAACGCCGAATTCGCCCGCGCAGGCCCCGTGGCCATCAGGCTGTCGAGTTTGCCGATCTTGGTCAGGGCTTTCTTTACCTTGGTCAGCAACTGCTCGTTGGTGAACGGCTTGCCGACAAAATCGGACACACCGGCCTGAATGGCCTGGATCACGTTCTCCTTGTCACCACGGCTGGTCACCATGATGAACTGCAGGCTTTTCAACGCGGGCTGCTGACGGCACCAGCTGAGCAGCTCCAAGCCCGACATCTCGGGCATTTCCCAGTCGCACAGGACCAGGTCGAACGGCTCCTTGCCCAACATGGCCATAGCCTTGCGACCGTTGACCGCATCGTCGATGACCATGCCCGGAAAGGCATTGCGCAGGCACTTCCTGACCAGATCGCGGATGAACGGGGCGTCATCCACGACCAGCACATTGACTTTACTCATCGATACTCCTCTTGAATCCCGACTAGCCTACCGGCAAGTGATGGCTACTTGCCACAACTGCGCGTGGAGCGGGACTTCTTCACACCGTTCGCGGGTGCCTGATGGCTGCTCGACCGCAAACGAAAACGCCCGGCCTAAGCCGGGCGTTGAGGCTCGGGAGCAATACTATTTATCGTCCGCTTGGCCCGGAACATTAGCGCTTTCGGCCTCATCGCCGCTGGTGCCCTGCACTTCCGCCTTCATGCGCTTGAGGCCCATGTGGCGGACGTCGGTGCCGCGCACCAGGTAAATCACCAGCTCGGAAATGTTGCGGGCGTGGTCGCCGATACGCTCCAGCGAACGCAAGGCCCAGATGACGCTCAGCACCCGCGAAATCGAACGCGGGTCTTCCATCATGTAGGTCACCAGCTCGCGCAGTGCGGTCTTGTACTCGCGGTCGATGGTCTTGTCGTACTGCGCCACCGACAACGCCAGGTCGGCATCGAAGCGGGCAAAGGCGTCCAACGCATCGCGCACCATGTTGCGCACCTGGTCGCCGATGTGGCGCACCTCAACGTAGCCGCGTGGCGACTCGCCTTCTTCGCAAAGCTGGATGGCGCGGCGGGCGATCTTGGTCGACTCGTCACCGATGCGTTCCAGGTCGATCACCGACTTGGAGATGCTGATGATCAGGCGCAGGTCGGACGCCGCTGGCTGGCGGCGGGCGAGGATGCGGACGCACTCCTCGTCGATGTTGCGCTCCATCTGGTTGATCTGCTCATCGACCTCGCGCACCTGCTGAGCCAGGCCGGAATCGGCCTCAATCAGCGCGGTTACCGCGTCGTTGACCTGTTTCTCGACCAGGCCGCCCATGGCCAGGAGGTGGCTGCGCACCTCTTCGAGCTCGGCGTTGAACTGCTGGGAGATGTGATGCGTAAGGCTTTCTTTGTTGATCATCGTTTCGCTCCGCGAAAAAGCTGCAAGCCTCAAGCCGCAAGCTTCAAGTCGTTCGTGTTATCCCTTGGCCCCAGGCCTGCGGCTGGCAGACCGACTAGCCATAGCGACCAGTGATGTAGTCTTCGGTCTGCTTCTTCGCTGGGTTGGTGAACAGGGTATCGGTGTCCCCGAATTCGACCAGTTTGCCCATATACATGAAGGCGGTGTAGTCCGAGACGCGCGCCGCCTGTTGCATGTTGTGGGTCACGATGACGATGGTGTACTTGGATTTCAATTCGTAGATCAGCTCTTCGACCTTCAGCGTCGAGATCGGGTCCAGTGCCGAGCACGGTTCGTCGAGCAGCAATACTTCTGGCTCCACGGCGATGGTGCGGGCAATGACCAGACGTTGCTGCTGGCCACCCGACAGGCCCAGGGCCGAATCGTGCAGGCGGTCTTTGACCTCATCCCACAGGGCGGCGCCCTTCAGTGCCCATTCGACGGCTTCGTCGAGGGTGCGCTTCTTGTTGATACCCTGGATGCGCAGGCCGTAGACGACGTTCTCGTAGATGGTCTTGGGGAACGGGTTCGGCTTCTGGAACACCATGCCCACACGGCGGCGCAGCTCGGCCACGTCTTCGCCCTTGCGGTAGATATTGGTGCCATACAGGTTGATGGCGCCCTCCACGCGGCAACCGTCAACCAGGTCGTTCATGCGGTTGAAGGTACGCAGGAGGGTCGACTTGCCGCAGCCGGACGGGCCGATGAAGGCGGTCACGCGCTGCTTGGGGATATTCATGCTGACGTCGAACAAGGCTTGCTTGTCGCCGTAGAACAGGCTCAGGCCCGGTACTTCGATGGCCACGGTCTCTTCGGCCAGGCGCAGGCTCTGCTTGTCGCGGCCCAGGGCAGACATGTCGATGCCGTGGGTATGGGATTCGTGCTGCATGGTCAACTCCATACGCTATCAATTCGTTTCAAAGGGCCGCCCGGCTTGCAGGCGGCACGCTTGTAATCAGGATCAGTGGTCCAGCGCCTTGTACTTCTCGCGCAGGTGGTTACGGATCCACACCGCCGAGAGGTTGAGGGTGGCGATCACCAGCACCAGCAGCAGCGCGGTGGCGTACACCAGCGGCCGTGCGGCCTCGACGTTAGGGCTCTGGAAGCCGACGTCATAGATGTGGAAGCCCAAGTGCATGATCTTCTGGTCCAGGTGCAGGTACGGGTAGTTGCCATCCAGTGGCAACGACGGCGCCAGCTTCACCACACCCACCAGCATCAGTGGCGCCACTTCACCGGCGGCGCGGGCCACGGCGAGGATCATGCCAGTCATCATGGCCGGGCTGGCCATCGGCAGGACGATTTTCCACAGGGTCTCGGCCTTGGTCGCGCCCAGGGCCAGCGAGCCCTCGCGCACGGTGCGTGGAATCCGCGCCAGGCCTTCTTCGGTGGCCACGATCACCACCGGTACCGCCAGCAGCGCCAGGGTCAGCGAGGCCCACAGCAGGCCCGGGGTACCCAGGGTGGGTGCCGGCAGCGACTCGGGGAAGAACAGCCGGTCGATCGAGCCACCCAGTACATAGACGAAGAAGCCCAGGCCGAACACGCCGTAGACGATCGCCGGTACACCCGCCAGGTTGTTCACCGCGATGCGGATCAGGCGCGTCACCGGGCCCTGCTTGGCGTATTCGCGCAGGTAGACTGCAGCCAGCACGCCGAACGGGGTCACGATCACGGCCATGATCAGGGTCATCATCACGGTACCGAAGATGGCCGGGAAGATGCCGCCTTCGGTGTTGGCTTCACGCGGGTCGTCGCTGAGGAACTCCCAGACCTTGGCGAAGTAAGTGCCCATCTTGGTCAGCCCGGACATGCCGTTCGGCTGGATGGCGTGCACCACCTTGCTCAGGTTGATCTCCACTTCGCGGCCGTTGGCATCACGTGCCACCAGGCTGTCACGGGAGAAGGCCTGGTGCAGGCCGCTGAGGCGGTCTTCGATGGCCTTGTAGCGGCTGTTCAGCTCGGCACGCTCGGCGTCCATGTCGGCCTGGGCAGCGGCGTCGAGCTTGCCCTCCAACTCCAGCTTGCGGCTATGCAAACGCAGGCGTTCAAGGCCATGGTTGATGGCGCCGATGTCTTTTTTCTCGAGTTGCTGCAATTCGCCATTGAGCTGGTTGGCGCGCTTGAGGCGGGCCTGCAGTTCGTTCCAGGCAGCAGGGCCTTCGGCGACCACGCGGCCTTCTTCCTTGACGCTGACCAGGTAGCCGTAGAAGTTGCCCCACTCGCGGCGTTCCAACGCCATCAGGTCGACCGGGCGTTGCTCATCGACCAGCCAGTCGCCCACCACCCAGGTGAAGTCGCTGCCGTTGAGGTCGCGGTTACCGACCTTGATCAGCTCACGGGTCATGAACTCCGGGCCCTGATCAGGTACCGGCAAGCCGGCACCCTTCAGGCGTGCACGGGGCACTTCTTCTTTTTGCACCACTTCGCCGACGACGATGTGATCAGCCTGGCCAGGCACCTTGTAGGTGGCCTGGACCAGGTCGGCCGGCCAGAAGTGGCCCAGGCCTCGCACGGCGATGACCGACAGCAGACCGATGGTCATGATCACCGCCATGGCAACCGCGCCACCGCTGATCCAGACGCCTGGGGCGCCGCTCTTGAACCAGCCTTTGAGGGAATCCTTTTTCACGGATCTCTACCTTTCTATCAAAGCGACGAGTATTTCTTGCGCAGACGCTGGCGAATCAGCTCGGCCAAGGTGTTCATGATGAAGGTGAACATCAGCAGCACGAGGGCCGCCAGGAACAGCACGCGATAGTGGCTGCCACCGACTTCCGACTCCGGCATTTCTACCGCCACGTTGGCGGCCAGGGTGCGCATGCCTTCGAACAGGTTCATCTCCATCACCGGGGTGTTGCCGGTGGCCATGAGCACGATCATGGTCTCGCCCACCGCACGGCCCATGCCGATCATCAGCGCCGAGAAGATACCCGGGCTGGCGGTGAGGATGACCACGCGGGTCAGGGTCTGCCACGGCGTCGCACCCAGGGCCAGGGAGCCCAGGGTCAGGCTGCGCGGCACGCTGAACACGGCGTCTTCGGCAATCGAGTAGATGTTCGGGATGACCGCGAAGCCCATGGCGATACCGACTACCAGGGCGTTGCGCTGGTCGTAGGTGATGCCCAGGTCGTTGGTGATCCACAGGCGCATGTCGCCGCCGAAGAACCAGGTCTCCAGGTAAGGGCTCATGGTCAGGGCGAACCAGCCGGTGAACAGAATCACGGGGATCAGGATCGCCGCTTCCCAGCCATCCGGCACGCGCAGGCGGATCGACTCCGGCAGGCGGCTCCAGACGAAACCGGCCAGCAGGATGCCGAACGGCATCAGCAGGAACAGGCTGAACACACCCGGCAAGTGGCCTTCGAGGTACGGCGCGAGGAACAGGCCGGCGAAGAAGCCGAGGATCACCGTCGGCATCGCTTCCATCAGCTCGATCACCGGCTTGACCTTGCGGCGCATGCCAGGGGCCATGAAGTAGGCGGTGTAGATGGCGGCGGCAATGGCCAGCGGGGCGGCCAGGATCATCGCGTAGAACGCAGCCTTCAGGGTACCGAAGGTCAGCGGCGACAGGCTCAGCTTAGGCTCGAAGTCGGTGTTCGACGCAGTCGACTGCCAGACGTACTTGGGCTCGTCATAGTTCTCGTACCAGACCTTGCCCCACAGCGCGCTGAAGGAGACTTCCGGGTGAGGGTTCTTCAGGCTCAGCGGCAGCAGCTTGCCGCCTTCCTCGATGATGATGCGGTTGGCACGCGGCGACAGGGCCAGGATACCAGCGCCTTCTGCAGCCGGCTCGACCAGCAGGGTGCGGTGCGCGGTGCTGTGGAACACACCAAGCTTGCCTTCGGCGTCCAGGGCGATGAAGCCCTTGCGGCGCTCTTCGGCATCGATCTGGACGATCGGTGCAGTGCCCATCTGGAAGCTGCGGATCAACTTGAAGCGCGACTCGCCATCGGGATCGCGGGCCATGAACCACTGGTTCAAGCCACCTTTGGAGTCACCGAAGATCAGCGAGATACCGCCCACCAACTGGCCACTGGCCGTGATCTCGGCATTGCCATCTTCCAGCAGCTTGTAGCGGCCGTTGAGGCTCTTGTCGCGCAGGCTGAAGACGTCGGCGGTGGCACGGCCGTTGACCACGTACAGCCATTGCTGGCGCGGGTCGACGTAGATGGCCTTGACCGGTTCGGTCATCTGCGGCAGGTCGATACGGTTCTGCTCGCTGGTGACCTCGCCGGTCATCATGTTCTCTTCGCGGGTCAGCTGGGTGACCTGCAGGTGCGAACCGGTGGAACCTGCCAGCAGCAGGGTTTCGCCGTTGACGTTGACGCTCACGTGCTCCAGAGGGCGGCCCTGGTCGTCAAGCACGAACGCGTCCTTGCCGTAGGGGTAGTCGATGCCTGGGGTGATGGTCTTCTTGTTGTCCGGGTAGGTGATCTTGTAGGTGTGGTGGAACACCAACGCCTGACCATTGGACAGACCCAGCACAACCAGCGGGCTACCCGGCTGATCGGTGCTGATAGAACTCACCTGGGTACCGGCCGGCACTGGCAGGTCGACGCGCTGCAGCTCGGCACCGGTCTTGGTGTCGAAGAACAGTGCCTGCCCCTTGTCAGAAACCCGCATGCCCACCAGGTTTTGCTCTTCAAGCGCGATCATCAGCGGCTTGCCGGCATCCTGTTGCAGCCAGGTCGGCTCCAGGGCCTTCTTGCTGGTCAGCTCGGCGCCCTGGAACAGCGGCAGCACCACGTAGGCCAGGTAGAAGAAAATCAGGGTAATAGCCGCCAATACGGCAAGCCCGCCCACCAGTACATACCAGCGGGTCAGGCGGTCCTTGAGCGCACGCATGCGGCGCTTGCGTTGCAACTCGGGCGTATTGAAGTCAATCCGCACGGGTTGGGAATTTTGGGTCATGGTGGAGTTGGCCAGATCATTCATGCGCACACCCTAGCGGTCCCGTATGACAAAAACATGACAATGCAGTGACGCAAGAAAGCCCGACGCTCAGGGGTTCTGGCTTCGGACTGAGAATTCGTGGAAGCGGCCGGGCTTAGGCACCGGCCGCTTCCTCAGTTACTTACTTCTTTGCGACGTTACCAGCGTGGGACAGGCCCAGGTCAGCCAGGGTCTTGTCGACCACTTTGGCCGGCAGCGGGATGTAGCCATCCTTCACCACGACCTGCTGGCCAGCTTGCGACAGCACCAGCTTGATGAACTCGGCGTCCAGCGGGGCCAGAGGCTTGTTCGGGGCCTTGTTGACGTAGACGTACAGGAAGCGGGACAGCGGGTACTTGCCGTTCAGGGCGTTTTCTTCGTTGTCTTCGATGAACTCGCCGCCTTCTTTCTTGGCCAGGGCTACGGTCTTGACGCTAGCGGTCTTGTAGCCGATGCCCGAGTAGCCAATGCCGTTCAGCGAGGAGCTGATCGACTGCACGACCGAAGCCGAGCCAGGCTGTTCGTTGACGTTAGGCTTGAAGTCGCCTTTGCACAGGGCTTCTTCCTTGAAGTAGCCGTAGGTGCCCGATACCGAGTTACGGCCGAACAGCTGCACTGGCTTGTTGGCGAGGTCGCCGGTCACGCCCAGGTCGCCCCAGGTTTTGACATCGGCCTTGGCGCCACACAGGCGAGTGGACGAGAAGATCGCATCGACCTGAGCCATGGTCAGGCCCTTGATCGGGTTGTCCTTGTGGACGAATACAGCCAGGGCGTCAACGGCGACCGGGATGGCGGTCGGCTTGTAGCCGTACTTCTGCTCGAAGGCCTGCAGCTCGACGTCCTTCATCTTGCGGCTCATCGGGCCCAGGTTGGCGGTGCCTTCGGTCAGCGCGGGTGGCGCGGTGGAGGAGCCGGCGGCCTGGATCTGGATGTTTACGTTCGGATATTCCTTCTTGTAGGCCTCGGCCCACAGGGTCATCAGGTTGGCGAGGGTGTCCGAACCGACGCTGGAGAGGTTGCCCGAAACACCGGTGGTCTTGGTGTAGGTCGGGATTGCTGGGTCGACAGCGGCTACCGCATTGGCGGTTGCAACGCCAGCGGCGGCGAAGGTAAGGGCCGCCATCAAACGCTTCAGTTTCATGCCTTGCTCCTAGCAGGAATATTGGGGGTGTTGGATGGATCGGGCCCAAGTATCTGCAGGCCGCATGAATACGATATGACTTCAATGTGACAATTGGATGAAAGGCCATCACCGGGTGCCGGGGATGGCCTTTTCAAGATGTTGCAAGGAGGCGCGGGGTAACCGCTCAGGCTCTTCGCCTCCCCCAATGAGGGAGGCAATTGATGCAAGCCGATCAGCGCTTATTGGCGAACAGATAAACGCCTACGGCCAGCCCGACAGCACACAGCCCCGCCACGTAATAGGCCGGCGCCATTGGGCTGACCTTCAACAGCGCGGTCACCACCATCGGCGTCAGCCCGCCGAAGATGGCGTAGGCGACGTTGTAAGAGAACGACAAGCCGCTGAAACGCACCACCGGTGGGAAGGCCTTGACCATCACATAGGGCACGGCGCCGACGATACCGACGCACAGGCCGGTCAGCGCATACAGCGGGAACAGCAGGTCGGGGCGGGTCGGCAGGCTGTGGTAGAAGGTCCAGGAGCTCGCCAGCAACAGCAGGCTGCCGACGATGAACACACGCCCAGCGCCGATGCGGTCGGCCAGGCTACCGGCACCGATGCAGCCGAGGCTGAGCAGCACAATGGCCAGGCTGTTGGCCTTGAGCGAGTCGGTTGGGCTGATTTGGTAGAAGCTCTGCAGCAGCGCCGGGGTCATCAGGATCACCACCACGATGCCGGCCGACAGCAACCAGGTCAGCAGCATCGACAAGATGATCGCGCCACGGTGATCACGCAGCACGGCACGCAGCGGCAGCTCTTCGGCCAGGGCCTTGCGCTGCTGCATCTCGGCGAACACTGGGGTTTCGTGCAGCCAGCGGCGCAGGTACACCGAGAACAGGCCGAACACACCCCCCAGCAAAAACGGTATACGCCAGGCGTAATCGGCAACTTCACCTGGGGTGTAAATGCTGTTGATCAGGGTCGCGACCAGCGAGCCGAGCAAAATGCCCGAGGTCAGCCCGGCGGTCAGCGTGCCGCAGGCGTAGCCGGTATTGCGCGCTGGTACGTGCTCCGAGACGAACACCCAGGCGCCGGGCACTTCGCCACCAATCGCCGCGCCCTGAATCACGCGCATCAGCAGCAGCAAAACCGGTGCCCACAGGCCAATCTGCGCGTAGGTCGGCAGCAGGCCCATGATCAGGGTGGGCAGCGCCATCATGAAGATGCTCAGGGTGAACATCTTCTTGCGCCCGAGCAGGTCACCGAAGTGCGCCATGACGATGCCGCCCAGTGGCCGCGCCAGGTAGCCGGCGGCGAAGATGCCGAACGTCTGCATCAAGCGCAGCCATTCCGGCATGTCGGCAGGGAAGAACAGCTTGCCGACCACCGTGGCGAAGAACACGAAGATGATGAAGTCGTAGAACTCCAGTGCACCGCCCAGGGCGGACAGTGAAAGGGTCTTGTAGTCGCTGCGGGTCAGCGGCCGTGAAGGCTGCTCGATACTGCTCGGCACGGAGGTCATCGATCTTTCTCTTGTAGGTCATGCAGGCCGCTTGGCGCGCGACTTCTGGATTGGTAGACGAGCGAAGATAGCAAATTGCCGAGGCGCGCCGAAAGCGATACAAAAACCATACAGATATTCATGAATGCGCGGTCGTCGCTGGCCGTTATGCTCTATATACTGGCCGTTCGTAGGAAAAGGTTGCTCCTAGCGTGGGATGTTGTGCGAAAACGCCGGTCTGCATGTCAGGCGGTTTCGCAGAGTTTCCCTACGGCCGCCCAGTGAAACGAAATCGGCGTAGTATGTTTCCAGCTGAATCGTTTACCCGGCCTTTGCGCCACACCAACGAAAGCGTCACGGGTCAGAGGCCCCATCGCATGATTGAGCTCGAACAAGAAGATCCAATCCCGCAAGGCGACCTGGCCTTGCAAATCACCGCACTCCCTCGTGAGACCAACGGCTTTGGTGACATCTTTGGCGGCTGGCTGGTCGCTCAGATGGATTTGGCCGGCACTGCCATGGCCAGCCGTGTCGCGGGTGGCCGTGTGGCCACGGTGGCCATCGATCGCATGGCCTTCCTGGTCCCGGTCGCCGTGGGCGCCCAGCTGTCGTTCTATACCCAGACCCTGGAAATCGGCCGCAGCTCGATCCAGATGATGGTCGAAGTGTGGAGCGACGACCCGCTGTCCAGCGAATGGCGCAAGGTGACCGAAGCGGTATTCGTCTTCGTCGCCATCGACGGCAGTGGCCGCACCCGCTCTGTGCCTCGTCGCTGAGCTACGCCGGCGGTAAACTCATTGCACGTGCCCGGGTCCAAGGCCCACAGGGCAATCAATGAGACGAGTGCAATGGCTACTTTCAAGGTCGACACCGAGCAACACGGCGAACTCAATTGCTGGCGCATCACCAGCGAGCATGCCGAACTACTGATCGCCCAGCAGGGCGCGCAGATCCTCAGCTACCAGCGTGTGGGCGAACCGCCGCTGCTGTGGCTGAGCGACCAGGCCATTTTCCGCCAGGGCAAATCCGTGCGCGCTGGGGTACCGGTGTGCTGGCCGTGGTTTGGCAACCTGCAGCGCAACCCCGCGTCTGTACAAAATATGTACAAGGGCGAACAAGCCCCCGCTCATGGGCTGGTGCGGGGTCGCGACTGGCAGTTGAACAGGGCCGAGCAGGTCGGCGACACAATTCAGATCGAATTCGAGCTGCCTGCGGCTCAAGGTGACTTGCCCGGCTGGCCGCATGAGGTCGAGCTGAAGCTGCTGATCGAGCTGGGCGAACAGCTGAACGTGACGCTGACCAGCTATAACCTCGGCAACGACAGTGTGACCATCAGCCAAGCCCTGCACAGCTACTTCGCCGTCAGCGACGTGCGCCAGGCGCGGGTCGAGGGTGTGGAGGGGTTGAGCTACATCGAGACCTTGGCCGACTGGGAGCAGCGCCAGCAGCAAGGTGCGCTGGCATTTGCCGGGGAGACTGACCGGATCTACCTGGCTACCCCGCAAACCCTGAGCATTGTCGACCCCCACTGGGCGCGGCGGATTACCCTGACCAGCAGTGGCTCGCGCTCGGCGGTGATCTGGAACCCGTGGACCGAGCGGGCGCGGGAGCTGCCGGACATGGCGGATGATGGCTGGCAGCGGATGCTGTGCATCGAGACGGCGAATGTGTGGGATGACGTGGTGGAATTGAAGCCTGGCGCGAGCCATTCGCTGGGCGTGCAGATTGGTTGTGAAATGATCTGAGTTTTGCAGTGGTTTTGCGGGCCTGTTCGCGGGTAAACCCGCTCCCACAGGTACTGCACCGCATTCGAAATGGGTGAAGTACCTGTGGGAGGAGGTAAGTCCAATGTCTGTCCCCAAACGCTCCGTCGAAGATGCGCCACTCAATGCGTTCCATCGCAAACTGACGGTCTATTCCGCCGGTGGCCCGTTCCTCGACGGCTATGTGC